>JAQTOL010000024.1 GCA_028748945.1 Paludibacter sp. | reverse complement strand
GATCTTACAATTGATGGAGACAGAACCAAAATAAATACCGAAAAGTCGTTGGTACAAACAAGGCTTAACTACTCTACCGGAGGAGTCAAAAAGCAGTTGACGGTTACAAACCGAACGAATCAGAATCTTTACGTCCGTGTTCAACAATTGGGAATTCCGCTTATGACACAAGAGGAAGCATTCGCTGAAAATATCCTAATGACGGTTCGCTTTTATGATACAAAAGACAAACCAATCCATCCGGAATCGATAAAACAGGGGACTGACTTTTATACTGAAATTACGGTAACTCATCCTGATGTAAGAATGAACTATAATGATTTGGCCATTCAGCAAATTTTCCCCTCGGGTTGGGAAATTATAAACAGCCGGATGGATGAAGTGAAAAGTGCAAAATTGTCAACTGATGAACCTCGCTATCAGGATATCAGGGACGATCGGGTGTTTATGTATTTCGATTTGGAAAAGGGAAAGAAAAAAGTATTCAGGGTATTGTTACATGCTGCCTATTTGGGTACGTTTTATATGCCTTCAGTTCAGTGCGATGCCATGTATGATAATACCATTCAGGCTCGTACTTCAGGGCGATGGGTTAAGGTGGAGAAATAAAAAAAGAAAGAATGAATCTTTTCAAAAATATATTCTACTCTCAGATGTTGGATTTTTATCGGAAGTTTAAAATATGGACTATTAAATACAGTTTACAGTATCCAAAACCACGGTTTTGGATACTGTCTGTTGGACTCTTTTTCGGTATCTGGTTTTATTTTTCAATCCCCAAACCCTTATTCAAATCTTCTTA
The DNA here is from genome assembly GCA_028748945.1 of Paludibacter sp. GTDB lineage: Bacteria > Bacteroidota > Bacteroidia > Bacteroidales > Paludibacteraceae > Paludibacter. Next base: position 14,355 of record JAQTOL010000024.1, on the reverse strand, counting down.
TTCCACCATTATTGAAGACAGGAAAGGAAATTTTCTTTCGGCGCGTATAGCTCCCGATTATCAGTGGCGTTTCCCAATGTCCGATTCGGTTCCGCAAAAATTCAGTGAATGTATCCGCTGTTTCGAAGATGAGTATTTTCGATACCATTTAGGCGTAAATCCTGTTTCTATCGGTCGTGCTTTTTGGCAAAATATCAGAAACAGAAAAGTTGTAAGTGGTGGTAGTACGCTCAGCATGCAGGTTATCCGCCTAAGTCGAAATGCACAACAGCGTAACATTTTTAATAAACTATATGAAATGATTTTGGCCGTACGCCTTGAAATGGGCTACAGTAAAGATGAAATAATGAACCTTTATGCATCACATGCACCTTTTGGCGGGAACGTTGTGGGTTTGGAGGCTGCATCGTGGCGTTTTTACAACCGCCCGGCCAATCGGTTATCCTGGGGCGAAACGGCAGCACTGGCAGTTTTACCGAATGCACCTTCACTGGTATTTCCCGGGAAGAATCACGAAATTTATTTGAAAAAACGGAACCGGTTGCTTGATAAATTGCAGCGGTTGAAAATTATTGATAAAACCACCTGCGAGCTTGCCAAATCGGAGCCTTTGCCTGCAAAACCTCAGGCCTTACCCCAATTGGCACAACATTTACTTATTCAGCTTATGAATGATGGTTATTCCGGAAAACGGGTAACTACAACTGTCGACAAGAAAGTTCAGCAATTTACAACATTGGTAGCCACAAAGTTTGCACGTTATTATGCCGGGAATTATATAAATAATATGGCTGTATTGGTACTCAATACCAAAACGGGAGAAGTACTGGCTTATGTTGGTAACGTGGAAATATCCAACCGAAAAACGGCGCAGTATGTAGACAATACTGTTTCGATACGAAGTTCCGGAAGTATTTTGAAACCGTTTTTGTATGCAGCCATGCTGAATGATGGTGTACTTTTACCCAATTCCTTAGTTTCGGACATTCCAACCCGAATCGGAGGTTATGCTCCGGAGAATTTTGAAAAAAACTATTCCGGGGCGGTTCCTGCAAGTCTTGCTTTGGCACATTCCCTTAATATTCCGGCTGTACGGGAACTTGAGCAATACGGAGTAACCCGGTTTCATGACATGTTACAAAACATCGGTTTTACCAGTATTAACCAACCTCCGGCATATTATGGTTTGTCGTTGATTCTAGGTGGAGCCGAAGTCAGTTTATTTGAAACCACTTCTATGTACGCCGGTATGGCCCGGTCATTATTGTCTTACGAAGAAAATTATGGAAAATACAAGAATAATGACTTTCGGTTGGCAAGCTATTTACTCCAAAAGAATAAGGAAAAGTACGAACTTTCGGTTAACTCAAAATTAAGTGCCGGAGCTGTTTGGTGTACGTTGAACGCTTTGGCAACAGTAAATCGTCCCTGGGCTGAAATAGGATGGGAGTATTTTGCATCTACCCACAAAATTGCCTGGAAAACAGGCACCAGTTTTGGCTCGCGTGATGCGTGGTCTGTGGGTGTTACTCCTCAATATACTGTTGGCGTGTGGGTTGGAAATTCAAGTGGGGAAGGCCGTCCCGGACTGACAGGTGTTACACATGCTTCACCGGTTATGTTTGAAATTTTCAAGTATTTAAATCCAACAACCTGGTTTGAAGAACCACGATCGGATATGGAAAGAATCTCTGTTTGTACTCAAAGTGGTTTTCGCGCCGGAGATAATTGCGATGCAGAAATGGAATTTGTTCCCAAAAAAGGTGTAAGAGTGAAAGTGTGTCCTTTCCATCAATCGGTTTTTCTTGATTCTACTGAAACTTATCGTGTAACCAGCGAGTGTTATCCTGTAGGTCAGATGCATATTGTTCCATGGTTCGTTTTGACGCCATCGCAGGAGTATTTTTATCGGAAACTTCATCCGGAATACAAATTGCTACCACCCTATAAATCCGATTGTTTACCTCCTAAAGAACACATGCTGGATATTATGGAACCGGATAATAACTCTGCAATTTATATTCCACGGGGAGTGGAAGGAGAAAAGGGAATGTTAATATTTGAAGCTGTTCATCGGAATCCGAATGCCACTCTTTTCTGGCATATTGATGATGAGTATATAGCTGAAACAAAAGGAACACATAAAATTGAAGTTTCACCTTCTGTCGGAAGTCACATTTTAGTTGTTGAAGACGAACAGGGTAATATGATAAAGAGACGGTTCAAGATATTATGTGAATAGTATTTCTGTGTTTGGCTGTCAAAAAGATTGTGTGTGTGGATAAGTAGTAGCAAAAAGACACAATAAATGCACATAAAGTGACATAATGGTTATAATTCCTTGCTGAAATGTTATTTTTTCTAATATTATCGGTCTATTTAGATTCATTCTAAAAAATATACTCTATATTTGCAACGTGAATCGTAGATCTTACTTTGGTTTCGTATGGGTTGGTTTCGTAATTATTGTTATTTCAATATTTTACAATTCCGGCAATCCATCATTTTTACCGAAATACAGAGTTTCGTCCGGTTTCCAGTTAAGTCCTGATTTCAGCAATTTAATTAACCCGACCGACTTGCTTTCTTCAGGGGAATGCAATGACCAATCTGATATTTTTGAAAATTTTGAAACTGGTATTACAAGACAAGTTGATGATATTTTCAGTTTTGGGATAAACAGAGTTAAACAACTTACCCAACTAGATATTATAATCTCTCATCACCTTTATCTGGAGCATCTTGCTCAAATGCAATCCAATGGCTTTTATCTTTTCGCATGTTGCAAAATGCTGATTTGAATCGCCACCATGTGTTTCAAATATCAATTTCAAATTAATTACCCACAATTTTTTTAAGTGATTACCCTGTGAATACATTTTGTATTCATGTAATACTATTTCATTATGAAACGAAATGCATCAATTGAACAAATGTTTGATGATATGGATCATGCCATCATACGAAAATACGTTACTTTTCCGCTGAAAAGCACGTTCCTTATTATTTTGAGCGTAGCCTTTATTGAGTTAGACACTCACCTTCCACCAATGCTTAAACATAATCTTACACCTTTTATAGCAATAGTAACCATGATCGTCATGTTTTGGGGATTTGTATCGGGAGTCGTAGATAAAACCTACTATAAATACATGGTAACAGGTAATAAAATAAATTTCACGGAATTTTATTACGAGAAAAATGAGTTCGATAAACTGACTAAAATAATAGAAAATCAGGATTTTGCTAACTTAAACCTGCTTCACAAAACCAACGGTAATGGCATTAAGCTTAAAATTGCTTATACCGAGGACAAATCGCTTGGTTATGTTCAGGTTATTAAATACGTCCCTTTTCAGTATGCAAAAAAGACTGAAGTGATTCAACTTGAGAGTTATCAGATAAACAAACTTTTTGACATTTTGGAAAATAATGCAATTAGTTGTTAGTCCGTTTATTTTCAGGAATGAAGAAATTAAAGTTTCATATCCTGATTTAAATGGAATTTAGTAACTCATTTTTATATAAAGCTCCAAACTTCTTCCCGGACGATAAATACGTCCCCAATCCAAATGCTCATAATACGCTTTATTGAAAAGATTAGTGATTCCGGTACTAAAATTCAATAATACTTTCGATAGTGTAAATCCATAAGCACCTTTTATATTAAATACGGCAAAGGCCGGTGTTTTTGACTCGCCGTAGTTTATGTTAATCCGGTTTTGGGCCAACGCTGTTTCACATTCTGCCTGTACCTGCAATTCATCTTTCTGATATTGAATGGCTATTATGTTTTTCAGCGGCGGAATTAATGGCATGGCTTCAGTATGATTAATTTCTCCAAAAGTAAATTTCGATAACCAGAAAGCTGAAAAGTTTTGAATGGGTGTATAAAGCAGTTGCAGGTCGGTACTGAATAATTTCGCACTAGGAACGTTCGTATAAACCCGTATTCCGTTGGCATAAAAATTCATTGCTTGTATCTTGGTATCGGTTATTCCCATAATGTAATCGTTCAAAAAACTGATTGAAGGACTTACATTTAGTTTAATTTTCGGTTTTGTAAGTTGGAAATCAAGTTTTATAAAATTGGATTTTTCTGTTTTCATATCCGGATTTCCTATGTAATCGTATCCATCATATGCATTAAACAAATAAAATCCAAGTCGTTCGCCAATAGTTGGCATACGTTCGGAATGACCTATAGTAGATGTTAATGTAAAATCGTTTGTAAAATCATAGCGCGCTAACAAATTGACACTTTTGATCAGTTTGCTTTGCACTTTGTCCAGCGAATAGTTGAAAATTGAGAATTGTTGTTGACCGTATTCCGATTGAAGATTGTCGATATTATAATCCATTCTGACATTTGCAGTTAATACAAGTTTTTGGGTCAAATAGGTACTGTTCTCCACATAAATTCCGGCAACATTCCGGAGCATGGCCGGCCATGTTTGCATGTACATGGGTGGTTCGGGAGCAAAACCGGCATATCGCATGTGCATAGTCATTTCTGCAATCGAATAATTGCTATAATTATCAACTTTCAGTGTCAACCGGTTATTCTCATTCCATGGTATAATCAGTTGAACATAAGCACCCAGGGTTGAACTCTTTCCCGGCATATCCATACGCATATATACGGAATCGGACTTACCGACCGGTTTGACTTTCAACAGATACAGACTGTCCCGTTTTGAATCGTCCATAACATGAATAATCTGATTGAAATAAAGTTTTGCTTTCAGTTTCAGTTTGGTTTTTCGTTGAAATTCCAGAGCAAACAGACTTGCTTTCGCCAAACTGACATCCATGGGCAAAGCGGGATAACCCACGTTGTTTGCCATATCAAATAAAATATCAGCTTTGAAACTATTCATTTTGTCGGGCGAAAATTTCAGGACTGAATGAACATTTGTTTTTTCAAATTGTGTAAACGGAATAATTTGTCCGTTACCTGCCCGGTAATTCTCTGTTTTACGATATACTCCATCGGCCATCCAAGCCCATTTTTTATTTCCTAACCCAACAGAAAACAGCACATTCCGACTTTTTGAAACACTTTCGTATCCAAATGCAATGGAAGAAAAATCAGATTGTTTCGTATTCAATGTAGGTTCCTGCAAAGTCATATCCATTGATCCACCAATATTGCAGCCATTTTCCGAACCGTTTGTTCCTGATTTTAGCCTGATCATTTTCAGGTTTGTCGGTTCGATATAGGAAGTAACCGGATCCATTTTATCGGTACAGGCACCAAACATTTTCATACCATCGATAGTCACATTCAGTTGTCCGCCTGAAAAGCCGTTCATTTGGGGTTCTAAAGCATAAGCACCACGTTTAATCAGTGACAATCCGCCCAATCGTGCATTGATATTATCGAGGGTGGAGAATTGGTTTGTACGGTAAAAATTCACGATGTCTTTATTATCCAAGGGAATATTAGACATAACCATCACTTCTTTGAGTTTCACTGTGTCCGATATAGCCGATTTCTGTTTCCGGGGTTCAGCCTTGCCAGGCAAGTGCATGAAAAATAAAAACAAAAAAAAGAGTTTTTTGTACATAGTCGTATTTTAAATGAAGGCGGGATGTTAATCCCGCCTTTTGATGAGATTAAAAAGTAATGTTAAAATACGCATTCTTTGAAACGGTTGTTCCATCTTTTTTTACAGCGACATTTATTTTCCATTCACCGGTCATTGTAAAATTCACTTTGCCTTTGTAATGACCGTTGCCAACATGAACCGGATTTACATTATTTGGGGAGCCGTGACCCATGCTTGGCATTTCGGGCGCAATTTCAATCGTGTATGTCGAATCGGCAGGCCATTCCATCATACTTGCTTTTTTGTGTAGAGTAAATTCAATATCATTCATCCCTACTTGTGGAACCAGAGGTTGAAGTAATGACAAAACCAGTTTTGCAGAATCGGGACTCTGTGATGTGAATACACTCATAACAGAAGTGGTCGGACTATCGACAGTAATATCAAAATTGACTGTACCACTTTTATCATTTTTGTGATTATGAACGTAAACGCCCAGGTTCCATGTCCCACCCATACTGGGCATGACAAAAGCTACAGCTCCGGGAAACACTCCATTTATCGCTGCTTCGTCTGGATTCTCCACAGGACAGGCATGTTTCATTGGCATTCCTGTTGTTTGAGGCATGGTCATTAAGGGTTGAAAATAGATATGGGCATCTTTTAAGGTGTCGGTCGGGTTTATCGAATCCAGCAGGACAACGGTCAGATTATTGTAACCCATGAAGAAATTCTTCTTTCCCCACACTTCCACTTTGGCTGCTGCACCTATTGCGTACCCTTCTTCTAATTTAATGAATCCTTCGAGGGGATTCACTTTTGTTGTTTCCACTTCATCTTTGCATGAAAAAAGCATTGTAGAAACCAGTAAGGCAATAATAATATTTAATATGTTAGTTTTCATTTATTTAATGGTCTGTTTGTATTCAAGTTATAAAATAGTGATTGCTGTCCGTAACACAAGGAAACGGACATACAAATACAGCCTGCAAATTTTTTTGCAGGATAATATTCTGAAACTGAACTAAACTTTTGGAGGGACAAAAACGGTAGAAACGTATCGGGTTGTGATAATTGTTACCTGACTTACGAAGTTAGAATATTTTTTTTCTTCTACTTTCGGAATTTTATTTTGTGAAGGAAGAAACTCTTTTACTTCTTTATTTTGAGGGATCTTATTTTTATTGTTTTCTGTCGAGGATTGAGATTCGTTCGTCTCGGCTACAATTTTAATTTGCTTTTCGCGGAAGCATTTTCCCTCGCAACAACTTTTTGGTTTATCTCTGTTAACACAAAGATTTTTTGCAATATAAGTCTTGAAAACCGCATACTGAATGTATGGGATTTCAAACCTGAATATATTGAATATCAATATCAAAAGAAGTGATATGGAGTAAATCCGATACTTCATTATTTTCTATTGTAATTTTGAAAGATTACAGTTTTATCCAGATAACATTTTAAAGTCGTATAAGTTTACTAATTTAGGATAAGAACGTAAAAAAGCCTGTTTCTGATTTGAAACAAGCTTTTTATCACACATCATGATGAGCGTATTTTATTCGTAAAAAATTATTTATAAAGACACAAATAAGGTGTATCCTCATTGCATTTCACTTTGAATTTCACGTCTTTGGCTACTATAAAACTCTCGAATTTTTTATAGGTTTTCCATTCTGTTTCACTGGGTTGTTGAATGGTTAGTTGACCCGAAATAACAGTCATAACTTCAATAGAGCCGGTACCGAATTCATATTCACCTGCCTCCATTACACCAATTGTTGCGTTTCCTTCTACCGATTCCAATCCGATAGAAACCACTTTTCCATCGAAATACTGATTTGTTTTGAACATATGAAATTTGTATTTATTATTTATTAATATGCAATTAATTGCCCAATATGTAATTTATATGCAAAGATAGATTTTTTTTACTCATTACTATTCTGATTAATAAATAATTATTTGTCTCATTTACTCTGATCTTTTAATTTTTATCTCATATTGTAAATACAAGAAAAAATATTTACTACATGGCATCAAAATATCTGCTCAAAAATTTTGAAATTCAAAATAATTTTCTGAATCTTTGTGATATCAAAATAGTATCATATTAAATATTAAAAATTATGAAAACAAAAGAAGAAAATTTTAGTGGAGTAAAATTATCGGGTATCCCGATGTTGTTTTTTAATTTACTCTTTTTGGTTGGCGTTGTTGCTGTTTTTGTTTGGAGTTTAAATTCAAATGAAATTTCACCAGCTTTATTGGTAATTATTCTGGTTGCGGATATATTACTATTTATCCTGAATTGTATTTTTTGGGGAGGGTTTATGCAAATCGAACCTAATGAGGCACGAGTCATGATTTTCTTCGGGAAGTACGAAGGTACGGTGAAAGACAATGGTTTTTTCTGGGTAAATCCATTTTATACCAAGAAAAAACTTACTTTACGGGCACGGAATTTAGATGCTGACCCGATTAAGGTGAATGATAAGACCGGAAATCCGGTTATGATTGGTCTGGTAGTGGTTTGGCGCGTTGCTGATACCTACAAAGCTTCGTTTGACATTGACAATGCATCGATGACAGTTCCAACGCCCGGTACAGCAATCGATAATGTCGGGCAAAAGATGAAGGCGTATGAGAATTTTGTAAAAGTACAAAGCGATGCTGCTTTACGAAATGTTGCCGGAATGTATAATTATGATCAAACCGGCTCGGGTAAAGAAGATGAAATGACTTTACGATCGGGGGGAGAGGAAATAAATGACATTTTAGAAACTCAACTGAATCTTCGTTTGTCGATTGCAGGGATTGAAGTAGTGGAAGCCCGCATAAATTACCTGGCGTATGCAGCTGAAATTGCCGCTGTGATGTTACGACGTCAGCAAGCCGATGCCATTATATCCGCCCGCGAAAAAATCGTGGAAGGGGCCGTCGGTATGGTAAAAATGGCATTGACAAAACTTTCTGACGAAGGAATTGTTGATTTGGATGAGGATAAGAAAGCCGCCATGGTGAGTAATTTATTGGTTGTCTTATGTAGTGAAGAGTCCGCACAACCGATTTTAAATGCCGGAACCTTGCATCAATAAATATCCGTTTTCAATTACATTTTTTCATTAAGGAATTAGTGAAAAAGAATTTTTCATATTGTGGCAAAAGAAATAAAAAATAAAAACTTTGTGTTGCGCATCGATGCTGAAGTAATGGAGGCTATTGAAAAGTGGGCTGCGGATGAGTTTCGCAGTACGAACGGACAAATTCTCTACTTACTCGATCAGGCTTTACAAAAGAGTGGGAGGGTTCCAAAACGCAAAATAACAGATAAATAGTAACACAAATAACCCGTTGAACCTTCGGTTTAACGGGTTATTTTTTTCTTATTTTTCACAACATTCCTTTATTTCATGTCCTGTTTGAATGATTTAAATTACTTTTATATTTCAATCATTCTCTAATATTTTATTTCTGCTAATTATGAAACGATTAATTTTTTTCTTTGTCTCCCTTTTTTTATTTCAGCAAGCATTCTCCGTCATTCAGGTTGATACTGTTTCGGTATTTTCAGTCCGAATGAAAAAGGAAATAAAAAATGTGGTGATAAAGCCTGAAAATTACTCAGAGAAAAAGCATTATCCGGTTGTTTATTTACTTCACGGGTATAGTGATAATTATGCAAAGTGGGTGAAAACCGTACCTTCAATAAAAAGCCTTTCAACCCGGTATCAAATGATTCTTGTATGTCCGGATGGTGGATACAGCAGCTGGTTTATGGATAGTCCCATTGATTCTACCTGTCAATATGAAACCTATATTACGAAGGAATTATTACCCTATATTGATACCCATTATTCCACTATTCCCAATAGAAATGCCCGTGCCATTACAGGACTAAGCATGGGTGGTCATGGGGCTTTATACCTTGCCATTCGGAATAAAGATTTATTCCAGGATGCCGGAAGTATGAGTGGAGGTGTGGATCTCCGGTCTTCATCCAAAAAATATGATATTGCAAAACGTATTGGCGATATTGAAACAAATCCAAATGAATGGGATGATCGGTCAGTTATCAATATGGTTCAATCGTTGAAAAATAAGGAACTAAATTTAATCATTGATTGTGGAGTTTCAGACTTTTTCTATCAGATTAATGCAGCTTTGCATCGCAGGCTTCTGGCTTTAAATATCGATCATGATTATATTGAACGTCCTGGAACTCACGACTGGGATTATTGGGCTAATTCAATTCAATATCAAATGCTGTTTTTTGACCGATGCTTTCATCTGTTAAGCAGGAAATAACGTAATTCAAAACCATTTCATATAGAACCCTGATTCAAATTTGAGTCAGGGTTTTCTCGTTTTTAATTGAACCTGCTATAATTATTGGGTGATAATTTTTCATAAAAACAAGTGTTATTATGAACATAAGTTCAAAACTATTTGTACCTTTGCAATTGAAAAAAATCATTCGTATTTAATTATATTAAAAAATGTCACGTCCAAAGCAAGATCGTAAAATAGTCTCACCTCCTTTAATGCAAGGATTTAAACCTTTTGGAATTCCACGTAGTGTGCTGAGTTCCGTTTCGTTGCAGTATGACGAATATGAAGCGATTCGTCTGCTGGATTATGAAGGGATGAACCAGGAACAAGCTGCTGAAAAAATGAATGTATCAAGACCTACGCTCACACGAATTTATGAAAATGCCCGTAAAACTGTTGCGAAAGCTTTAATAGAAGGGAAAATGATTTTGATTGAGGGTGGAAATGTTCATTTCGACAAATTTTGGTTTCGTTGCAAAAAATGCTATAAATTAATTGATGGATTGGAAAATCATACCCGATGTAAGGAATGTAAAAATTTTCAAACCGATGAATTGATGCCAATAAATATTGAAAAGATATGAAAGTACAAATATTATCCGATAATAAAAAATTGCAGAGTACCCTTAAGAAAGAACATGGATTATGTATTTATGTTGAAACTGAAAACTATAAATGTCTCCTCGATACCGGTGCTTCTGATCAGTTTTTACAAAATGCGGATAAAATGGAGGTTGATATAACAGATATCGATTATGTGTTTATTTCGCATGGACATTCCGATCATATGGGTGGCTTAGGGGATTTTTTAAATATAAATTCGAAAGCTAAAATTGTTTTGTCAAAAAATGCACTGGCACAACGTTTCTTTTCAAACAGAAACGGACTGCGTGAACTAAGTGCTAAAATAGATATTACGAATTTTGAAGAGCGGTTTGTATTTGTCGATTCAGAAATGACCTTTGAAAGTGAAATTCATGTATTTCCTTGCCAAACTTGCAGTTTTCCGCAGCCGAAAGCCAATAAGACGCTCATGAAAAAAGTCGAAAATGAATTAGTGAATGATGATTTTAATCACGAATTAATTGTTTGTTTTGGTCGGAGCGAAATGATTGTTTATTCGGGTTGTGCTCATTGCGGAGTGTTGAATATATTGGATTCAGTAAAGCAAACACTTGGAAAGCCAGTCAGTACGCTGATTGGAGGATTTCATTTGCTGGATGGATATGAAGGTCAATATGAGACCGGTGCTGAAATTTCCAAATTGGTCGACAGGTTGCAATCGGATTTTCCGGAAACAACATTTTATACAGGACATTGTACCGGCGAAGGTGTATATTCACAATTAAAAATGAAACTGGAGGAAAAGCTGAACTGGTTTTATACCGGATTTACATTATTGCTTCAAATCAACTAATCAGACTATTATAATTTAAAACAGGTAGAAAATGAAAATTGCAGTACCAACAAAAGAAAACAACGAAATTGATGCCCATTTTGGTCATTGTGAATTCTATACAATTTACACAGTTTCAGATCAAAACGAATTGATTTCCAAAGAAAAAATGGAATCTCCACAAGGCTGTGGCTGTAAGTCCAACATTGCCGAAGTGTTTGAAAACGACGGAGTAAAAATTATGTTGGCAGGTGGAATCGGCGATGGTGCCATTAACAAGTTAAGTATGCACGGAGTTAGCGTAATACGTAATTGTAAAGGAAATGTAACTGAAATTGTACGACAGTATCTGGCAGGAAACTTGAAAGATGGCGGATCAAGTTGTGCTTCACATGCACACGGACACGAAGAAGGACATGTTTGCAGTCACAATTAAAAAACCCTTATGATTGAATACGATTATAAATTCAGAGTGAGCTATCCGGATACGGATAAAATGGGAACGATGCATCATGCCAATTATGTAAAATACTATGAAGCTGCCCGCTGGGAATTGTTTCGAAGTATTGGTGTGCCTTACAATTCAATTGAAGAAGCAGGAGTGATGTGTCCGGTTATAAAAATGAATTTCAAATTTATAAAAACGACCCGTTACGATGAACTTTTAACGGTGAAAACAACTTTGACAGCACTAAAAGGTGTACGTGCCTGGTTTAGCTATCAGCTTTATAACGAACAAAACGAAATGATTAACGAAGCTGAAACCGAAATAGCTTTTGTGGGAAGGGAGACCTGGAAACCATGTGCACCGCCTGATTTTTTATTACTTGCAATTGATAAAAATAAGATCAAAAATTAATACCAAATAATTGAATCGTTTGCTTTTATTTCATTAAATTTGTAGTTTAAAAAATAGATCTTCAACTTAAATTTTATTCTAACATTTAAAAATTAATTTTTATGGGACAACAGGGAATCAATGTAGCATCCGTGGATGTTGAAAAATTAATCGGTATGTTAAATGCCGCACTTTCAGAGGAATGGTTAGCATATTATCAGTATTGGATTGGAGCCCGGCTTATGGAAGGTCCAATGCGCAGTGAAGTAGAACCGGAATTAATATTGCATGCAACTCAGGAACTTGGTCATGCCGTTTTAGTTGTAGACCGGATTATTCAACTTGGTGGTACGCCCGTAATGAATCCGGTTCAGTGGACAAAACTGGCCCGTTGTTCGTACGATGAACCTTCCGATCCGTATATTGAGGTAATCTTACAACAAAATTTAAAAGGTGAACGATGTGCCATTCAACGTTACAAAGAGATTGCCGACTTTACAAATGGAAAAGATCATACTACTCATCAAATGGCCGTTACGATTCTAAACGAAGAAATTGAGCATGAAAATGATATTGAGGATTGGCTGACAGATTTAAACCGGATGAAAGAAGAATTTAAAAAGATCAGATTCTAGATATTTAAGCTGTTTTTTTTAATTACTTGCCGGATATGTGAGCTTCTTGTTGCCGGAAAAGGACATGTTCTTTTTTTGAATGGATTTATTGTAAATATGGAAAAAAGAGAGATAGAAAAGAGAACGGATCTTGCGGTAAATTACTTTGAACAAGGGTATAATTGTGCACAGTCGGTTCTTATGGCTTATTCTGATTTATACGGAATTGAAGAAGAAACCGCTGCCAAACTGGCAACTTCTTTTGGCGGTGGTATGGGACGGTTACGTGAAGTGTGCGGAGCCGTAAGCGGCATGTTTTTGGTATTAGGATTGCATTATCCTTTTGTCAACACCAAAGATAAAGCAGCTAAAAATACAAATTACAAAGCCGTGCAACGTACCGCTTATGAATTCAAAGCAATAATGGGTTCATACATTTGTGCCGATTTATTAAAACTTAAACATGAACCGCAGAATCCTGAATCATCTGAACGCAATGAAACGTATTATAAATCACGTCCCTGCTTGCGATGTGTAGCTATTGCTTCGGAAATTACGGGAAAAGAAATTCGCTGAACTAAGGAGTCTCTTCATAGAATTAATCACTCAACAACTATAAAACTAATACATTATGAATCCAACAAGAATTATTATCATTGGTGGTTCTGCGGCCGGTCCTAAAGCAGCTTCAAAGGCAAGACGGATGGACGAAAATGCTGAAATTACTATTTATCAGAAAGCTTCGGATCTTTCGATGGCTTCGTGTGGTTATCCTTATTATATTGGTGGTTTTTTTGATGATCGCAGTCAACTTTTATGTTCTCCTGCCGGTGTGGTACGTGACTCTAAATTCTTTTGGAATGCAAAGAACATTACGACCAAAGTACTCACGGAAGTTACTATTATTGACAGAAAAAATAAAAAAATAGAATTCATGGATATTCAAACCGGAGAAAGAGGAACAGCCGAATATGATAAACTGGTTATTGCAACCGGTGCCTCACCACGTAAACCACCGGTACCGGGTATCGATTTAGAAGGAATTACTTCTTTGCAATCTTTATCGGATGCCGATTACCTGCGTAAAATCAGAGATGAAGGTAAAATTAAAAAAGCCGTCGTAATTGGTGGAGGTTTAATTGGAATTGAAACCGTTGAAGCGTTAAATCTGGCTGGAATTGAAATCACGCTTGTCGAATTGTTGCCGCAATTGCTTACCTTTCTCGACAAACATATGGCCAGACTGGTTGAAAAATATGTTCAGACGAAAGCCAATGTCATTTTACAAAATGGTGTAGCTGCCTTTTTAGGTGAAAATGGTAAATTAAATGCTGTAAAATTACAGGATGGTACTGAAATTCCTTGTGAACTGGCAGTGGTGGCCATTGGGGTAATTCCAAATAACCGGTTAGCAAAAGATGCCGGACTAAAAACAGGTGATACGGGTGGAATCATAGTGGATGAGTTTATGCAAACTTCAGATTCTGATATTTATGCAGTAGGTGACTGCGTCGAAATTCCGAATCTAATTACAGATCTGCCGGTACATGCACCTTATGGTGATTTGGCGAATTTACAGGGGCGTGTTGTTGGTGAAAATCTTATTTCGGGTAATGTGGCTAA
>JAQTOL010000023.1 GCA_028748945.1 Paludibacter sp. | reverse complement strand
AAGTATGGGCTACAGCCACTTTGATTTTTGTTCCGTTCAGATCAATTTCAGCCTCTTTAATTCCATCCATTCCACGTACTGCAATAAAATCAAGATTTGGCAAAGTCAAACCGGTAAAAACTTCGTAAGCCGTACGCAAAGCAGCCTCCATAACACCTCCTGTTGCACCGAAAAGAACAGCAGCACCTGTGGATGTCCCCAATGGACTGTCAAATTGTTCCTGTGGCAAATGACTAAAATCAACTCCGGTCTCTTTGAACATCCGGGCCAGTTCACGAGTGGTAAGAACAGCATCCACATCGTAAAAGTAGGATTCTTCTGTCAGGTTCATTTTGTCTTTCCAGTAATGGAAAGCACCATCCATTTCCGGACGCCGGGCTTCAAATTTCTTAGCTGTACAAGGCATTACCGACACGACTACAATATTCCGGGGATCGATGCCTGTTTTTTCAGCATAATAGGTTTTGGCAATGGCTCCGAACATTTGTTGAGGCGATTTGCAACTGGACAAATGTTTCAACGATTGCGGAAAGAAATGCTCGATGAATTTGATCCATCCGGGCGAACAGGAAGTTATCATTGGCAGAACCCCTCCGTTTTTGATCCGGTTAATTAATTCATTGCCTTCTTCAATAATTGTCAAATCGGCTGTAAAATTGGTATCGAACACTTTATCAAAACCCAATCTACGCAGACCGGCAACCATTTGTCCGGTAACAAGGCTTCCATTAGGCATCCCCATGGCTTCGCCAATACCAATGCGTATGGCGGGAGCCGTTTGTACCAACACTACTTTTTCGGGATTGTGCAGGGCTTTCCAGACTTCCTTTATTTCGCTTCGCTCGGTTATTGCACCAGTCGGACAAACCAACGCACATTGTCCGCAATTGGTACAGGCTACCATCCCCAGTCCTAAATCAAAAAAAGTGGAAATTTTAGTTTTTAATCCACGACCCGAGAAATCAATGGCTTTCACTGTTTGCATTTCGCTGCAAACAGCCACACAGCGGCCACACAAAATACATTTCTCCGGATCACGAATCAACGAAAAGGACGTTTCATCTTCATGTCCATACTCCTTGCGTGTGCGGACAAATCTTTTTTTATCGATGCCCAGATCGAAAGTAAGTTGTTGCAATTCGCAGTTTTGATTCCGGTCACAAATCAAACAATCCTGCGGATGGTTAGCCATAAGCAGTTCCACATTTACTTTTCTGGATTCCATCACCCGCTGACTGTTCGTTGTAATTTCCATTCCTTCAAAAACAGGAGTGATGCACGAACGTAATAAAGAACGAGCGTCTTTTACTTCTACCACGCAAACTCCACATGAAGCATTGCTCGATACATCTTTTAGGTAACAGAGGGAAGGAATATTTATTCCTACGGATTGGCAGGCATCCATAATCGTTGTGCCTTTATTTACTTCGACTGTGTGATTGTTTATTATTATTTTCATATTGGTATATATTTAATCTACTACCCCTGTCCCCATTAGATGGAATTGTGGATTCGGGGTTTTAGCATTTTACGTCACATCTCAAACATCTGTTTACTTCATTTCTGGCCTGTTCACCTGAATAGCCGATTTCCACTTCCTGGAAATTTCCAATCCGCTCTTCTACCGTAAGTTTTTCAGACCTATTCTTTGCGCTTTTCTTCGGATTAATGGGAACCCTGTTAGCATATTCGAAAGTTCTGAATAACTTATGGAATCTTTTTTCCTTCATCAATATAAAATCAATTGATTCGGCAGCTTTTTTTGCCATCCCCATAGCTTCAGCCGCAGTAGCCGGCCCGGTAACGGCATCACCACCGGCAAATACTCCCGGAAGTGAAGTTTGGAATGTAAAAGGATCGACAATTAACCGTCCATCTTTCCGTGTTTCAAGTTTCAGACCTTCTTCTGTAATAAAATAATTATCGACACGCTCGCCCACTGCCAGAATAATTGAATCACACGGGATTTCTTCGAATCTACCGGTCGATACCGGCCTTCTTCTTCCCGAAGCATCAATACTTCCACCCTTCATCACTTCAACTTTCAGCGATTTCACATGTCCGGTTTTATCCGAAATAATTTCGCTGGGAGCAGCCAGAAAATGATAGTTGATTTTTTCAGCTTCCGATTCAAATATTTCGGCTGCATTGGCCGGCATATCCGCTTTTTCACGACGGTAAACCACTGTCACTTCTTTTCCCATTCGCCATATACTTCGTGCTGCATCGATGGCAACATTTCCTGCACCAATAACAACAACCCGCTGACCGAGTTTCGGGGTTTTACCTAAAGCATGTTCTTTTAAAAAATCGGTACCTGCAAAAACACCAGCTATGTTTTCGCCCGGAATATTCAGATCAATATCTTTCCACGCTCCAATAGCGAGATAAACCGCATCATATTCGTTACTTAAATAATCAAACGACAGATTTTCCCCTAATTTCTGATTAAATACGAATTTTACACCCAGTTTCTTGATAAATTCAACTTCCTTTTGTAATACAGATTTTGGTAAACGGTATTGCGGAATACCAAACCGGACAACGCCCCCAGCTTCAGGAAAAGCATCGTAAACTGTCACTGCATGACCCAACCTGATCAGGTAATAAGCAGCTGTGAGTCCGGCCGGCCCGGCACCGACAATGGCAATTTGTTTTCCGGTGGAAGAAAGTTTTTCTTTGATCAACTTATTGTATATCTCGCTCTCCTTTCCCAGTTTGTACATAGTATCCGCCAGATAACGATGGATTTCACCCTGCGAAACCGGCTCATCCAATTGATCACGACGGCAACGCATCTGACAATGGAAATGACAGATTCGTCCTATTGTTCCGGGAATCGGATTATCACGTAAGGTAAGTTCAAAAGCCTCTTCAATCCGATCTTCCTTTATGAGTTCAATATAACCGGGAATATTCATATGAAGCGGACAACTGTTTTCGCACAAAGCCAGATATAAGGATTCACATGTTCCGGCATAGCAACGCCCGGCTTGTATATGTTCTTCATATTCCTGTCTGAAATATTTCAGTGTGGTAAGAATTGGATTCGGAGCGGTTTGTCCCAATCCACAAATTGCTGTATCTTTAATTGTTCTGCTTAACAGCTCAAGCATTGTAATATCCTCATGCGTCCCTTTTCCTTTCGTTATTTTGGTAAGAATAGCCAAAGCCTGGGATAGTCCTTCACGGCAAGGTGTACATTTTCCACATGATTCCGCCGAATTAAATTCAAGAAAATACCGGGCCACATCAACCATACAATTATCCTGATCCATCACAACCATTCCTCCTGACCCCATAATGGCTCCCAAACCTGACAAAGATTCATAATCAACAGGAGTTGAGAAATGTTCCAACGGGATGCATCCACCCGAAGGTCCGCCTGTTTGAACGGCTTTTACCCGTTTTGAATTTCCGGTTCCTTCTCCAATCTGAAATACAAACTGTTCGATGGTTGAACCTAAAGGTAATTCTACCAATCCGGTATTTTTCACCTTACCAACCAACGAAAAAACTTTTGTTCCTTTACTATTTGCCGAACCGGTTTCAGTAAACCATTTACTCCCTTTTTCAATAATAACGGGGATATTACACCATGTTTCCACATTATTGATGCTCGTAGGTTTTCCATATAATCCCCTTTGCGATGGATAAGGTGGTCGTGGGACAGGACGTCCCGCTTTCCCTTCGATGGATGCAATCAGTGCAGTTTCTTCCCCGCAAACAAATGCACCGGCTCCTTCAACAACTTCCAGATTAAAATCGTAACCTAATCCAAGAATATTATTGCCTAAAAATCGAAATTCTTTAGCCTGTTCAATAGCAATTTTAAGCCGCTTAACTGCCAACGGATATTCAGCACGCATATAAACAATTCCATGAGTAGCACCCATTGCATATCCACCTATCAACATCCCTTCTATAATCGAATGCGGATCACTTTCAATCTCGTTACGGTTCATGTACGCACCAGGGTCACCTTCATCCGCGTTGCAGATAAGATACTTTTCATCTGAAACAGCCTGATGTAAAACCGTCCATTTTTTACCGGTAGGATAGCCGGCGCCTCCCCGTCCCCTGAGTTTAGATTCCAGCACTTCGCCTATAACCTCCGATGAAGACATAGTATACAGGGCTTTTGTAAAAGCATGATAACCGCCAATGGCTATATAATCATTTATTGACTCAGGATCGATAAGTCCGGCATTGCGTAAAACTATTTTTTTCTGCCCTTTGAAGAATGGAATCTCGTCCCAATGAGGAATATCTTCATAGTCTTTTCCATACTTAATTTCTGCTGTTTGGTGATTCCATGAATCTATGCGGCAAAGTATATTCTTTGTATAAACTTTCCCTTTAATCAATCCTTTGACAATACCGGAAGTATCTTTTTCACTCACCTGACTATAAACCAATAAGGGTTTTCCCGGCTGATAAACAGTTACAAGCGGTTCCTGAGAACAAAATCCAAAACATCCGGTTATTTTTAATTTACATTCGAAGTTATTGGATTCAATTTCTTCCTGAAGACGATTAAAAATCAAATCGGCACCATTACCAATTCCACACGTGCCCATTCCAACCATTATCATGGGTGTGGAAGGAAGTATATTTTCTAAACTCTGCTGTCTTAAGATTTCTAGTTTTGTTGCGTTCATATTGCTTTATTATTTAAGAACCACTAACCCTCTTGATTAATAATCAGAATAACCGGTAAGGAAACGGGTTAACTTCAACGTAAATATTTTGTTGTAATAATTTATAAAGTAAAGTCTGTTCGAAAAAATTCCCCTTTAGGTCAGGGTGTTTCTTCAAAATTCAGGCATTTGGGTTCGACTTTACTTTCTTTAATATTTTCAGTAGTTTCTGGGAATTTACATTGCTGTACATAATTCCATCCACCGCCACAACAGGCGACTGAGCACACTGTCCAAAACAGGCAACTGTTTTAATGGTAAATAAATTATCAGGAGTAGTAAACGAAGGATCAATTTCAATTTCCTCAGTTCCGAGCCCCAGGATGGGACCCACTTCATTGAGCAAAGCTTTGGAGCCTTTGGTATGACATGCCGTTCCGCGACAAACAATGATGCTGTGCTTTCCCTGCGGTTTTAAATTAAAAAACGAGTAAAAAGTAGCCACACTATAAACCTGCGTGTAGGGAACATTTAATTTTCTGGAAACTACGGATAAAGTCTCTTTTGAAAGAAACTTCAACGGATTTATTTCCTGCACTTCTTCCAATGTTGAAAGTAACATTCCGGGTTTATCCCTGTACTTCAAAATGATTTCATCAAGAACTATTTCGGGAATGGCTGCTGTGATTTGTGGATACATAAGTATGTTTGATAAATAGATTGTTTGGAAATGATATATTAAAAATAAGGAAAATGCTCTATCTGAAGTTGTTAAATGCCAGAAAAACCTCTATTCATTGTATTGGCAGCAAAGTTATAAATAAAAAACAGAAATTACGATCTATTTGCGGAAATTTTTCTCTAATTGTACAAAAATAATTTACAGTTATTATTTTCATTTCATCCGGCTTTCAAAACTTCTTAATTGTGTAAAAAAATATAATTATTTCACCTTCTCTCAAAAACTTATTAAATTTGCAGTTGTTATAAACATACAAAGCTTTCTCTTTTTGTTTTAGTAATTCCGATTTATTTACCTAATTAATTGAATCTATGGAATATCAAAAGCACAACATTTCTCTTACACTCCTGATTAGAGAAACAATTAGAACTTCATACTCAAACAGAACTGGCTCCGTAAACTAATTGAAAAATATCTGTTTTTTTTACAGGTATTATATATTTATTTAATTAGTATCCAATGACATATGGCTTTTCAAAGTCAATATGTGATCATTTAATCTGAAAAGATTATCACCTCATCGAACAGTTTAAGCTGTCTAAAAAAAATAGTTCTAGGGACTTTTTCCCTTTACTACATCCCGAAATACGTAAAAAAATCTTGTCATAACTTTAGATTTTAAAAGAAAAATATGAAAACAATCTTATCTAAACTCACGAAAAGAATTGTTTTATTCTTTTCGTTCTCCTGCTTGATGGTCTTACCACTTTTTGCACAAACCGAGCTTACGGGTACAATTTCTAAAGACTCAATATTAGATTTGAGCGGAAGCCCATATGTGATTCCTTCTTATCTAACTGTGCAATCGGGATTTACTCTGACTATTCAGTCAGGTGTAACGGTAAAATTCAATAACTCTGCAAATTTGTACGTCAATGGTACATTGAACGCCACAAATGTCACTTTCACTTCCAGCAATGTAAGTCCTCAACCCGGCAATTGGGGTCAGATCCAAATTGGAGACTACTGGAACACCGGTAGTATAAACCTTACTGATTGTGAAATTGCTTATGGTTCGGAGCTTTCTGTCAATAAAGGAACAGCAACCCTGAATAATACCAATGTGACAAATTTTTCAAATAATGCCATCACTATTGATGCTCCCGGTGTTCTACACATGACCAATGGTACAATCAGTTCAACCAGCTCGAACGCATTGAATTACTGCGATGGTATACTGTCAAACAATGATTCACATGTAACTCTGGAAGGAGTTCATATTCTAAATTATAATAATGGATTAGGATTGAATGAAAACGCTCATGTGAGTATAGCCGATTTAATTATTAGTTCATGTAATTATCCTATAACCTATAATAATTACGCAGATCTGACTGTAGGAGGACTGAATAATTTTAGTGGAAATAATATGACTGCCGTAAGGATGAATTTTGGTAATTTATATCATGTCATGACACTTCCGGTTGTAGATATTCCATACTTATTTTCATGGTTTACTATACAGGAAACAGGTAGTCTAATTATAGGTTCAAGTAATATACTCAAGTTTTACAATGGTACCAGTTTGAGTGTTGAAGGTGCTCTCATTGCTAATGCTGCAGTTGGAGAGAATATATTTTTCACCTCATATCAGGACGATAATTGGGGTGGAGACACTAATAAAGATGGAACTTCAACGGCTCCACAGTCGCAAAACTGGAATGGTATCTATTTTCAGGATGCCAGTTCTGATACCGGTTGTTTATTACGTCGTTGCATGATTCGCTATGCCGGTTCGGGAAACAAAGGAGGAGTCAACACAATCAATGCATCACCAATAATAGATTTATGCGAGATTTCGAATAATTATATCGGTGTTTATATGCAGGGAACATCCAATCCTGTGCTGACAAATAATACGATTGGATCCAGCCAAATGACTCCGTTGGCTATGTCGTTCGAAGCTAATCCAACAATGAGTACTAACACACTATCATTTTCGGATAATGCTTATGATGCTATTGGTATAATTGGTGGCGAGATGTTGGCTGATGGAACCTTGAAAGTCAGAACTTTTACCGATGTTCCCAATATTACGTATTTGATACTGGACGAAATAACCGTCCCAAGCGGTAAGACACTGACTATTAACAAAGGAATTACCGTTAAATCGTATTCCGGCGATTGGTATACTCACCGGATTATTGTAAATGGAAACCTGATAGCAAATGCTACTGCTGACAGTATGATTAATTTTACTTCGGCAAGGGATGATAACTACGGTTATCCTGCCGACTGCAATAAAGATGGAACTGTAACTTCGCCTGTAGTGAGCGACTGGGGTGGCATTATCTTCAATCCCGGTAGTGGTGGAACAATGAATTATTGCCGTGTTAAATATGCTCAGATTAATTGGTATCCATTTTCATCATGCAGCGTAACAGAGTATGTTAACAATACGGCAATAGGAATTATTGATGCAAGTCCTACAATCTCCAACTGCGAGTTTAAGGATTTGCATTATGCAGTTTCCTGTTATCGTTCGGCCAGTCCGGTTCTGTCAAACAATCAGATGGTGAATATTCTCAACACCCCTATCAATATTTCAGGACCATCCAATCCAACCATTTCGGGTATAACTTATACCAATGTAGGTTGGAATGCATTGGGCTTAATTGGCGGAAACGTCTGTTTGAACGGGACCATCAAGAAACGGGATGTTGCCGGATTTACGAATATCACTTACGTATTGTTGTCCGATATGACAATCAATTCAGGCACTTATGTAAATATTGATCCGGGCGTTGTTATTAAGGCAATTAACAATAATGATGGATACGGTATATTCGTTGATGGAGGATTAAAAGTAAATGGAACTCCTGATCAAAAAGTTATATTTACTTCCATCAAGGACGATAATGCTGGTAACCCTTATGATACCAACGGCGATGGAAATGCATCGACACCTGTTGCAGGTGACTGGAGCTCCATCAAATTCAGATCGACCAGCGATGATGCTTTTTGCTTGATTAACAATGCAATAATTAAATATCCCGGTAATCTTGATGAAGGTGGAGTTACTTTCGAGAATGCAGCAGGAAAACTAAAAAATTCTACGATTACAAATTCGTCGAATTATGGGGTTTATTGCAATGGAAATTCCACACCTTTGATTGATAGTGTTGATATTAAAAATAGTAGTTTGGATCCAATTGCTATGTCGTTGACGGCCAATCCTTCTTTTTCGCATATTGCATTTGTATCTAATTACAGTCAGGCAATAAAAATTATTGAAGGAACGCTTTCAACGAGAGCTACTTTGGCTCCACGAACTATGGCAGGTATTGCCAATATTGCTTATGTGGTTGATAAACTGACTATTTCGAGCAATGCCAAGTTGACAATTTTACCGGATGTAGTTGTGAAATTCAGAGGTGACAGTTGGCCATACAATACCTATATTATTGTAAATGGTAATTTGATAGCCAATGGTACGCCAACAAGCAAAATCTATTTCACCTCATTTAATGATGACTCGAAAGGTGGTGATTCCAATAATAACGGAAATACCACAGCTCCTGCAAAAGGAGACTGGGGTCAACCGTATTATGTGAGACCCGGGGGTATTAAGTTTGTTGATAACAGCATGGTGTCCGATACCGTTAATTCGCTAAAGTACTGCGAAATATCTTATGCTAGTTCCGGAGTGCGAATTGAAAACTCTCATGCTTCCATCGAGAATAGTGTTCTTCAGTTATGTCAATATTTCGGAGCCGTAGTTGTTGGTTCGGCTAATCCTGAATTTGTAAATTGTCAGTTCTATAATATTAATTTTTCTCCAATTGAACTGAGCATGTTCTCAAATCCAACATTTATAAATTGTTCCGCTCTCAATGTCGGTTATATGGCTTTGACAGTTATTCAGGAAACCTATTCAAAATCGGATACAATTCCAATTCGGGATTTTGGAGGCTATACCAATATCAGCTATCTTCTGAAGTCACCTTGTAACATTAATTCGGGTGCTACTATTACCATTCCGGCAGGAGTTGTATTCAAATCCACTGCTGGTATCAGTTCCGAAGAATACACTTGGAATCAGGCCAATGGATTTATTGTCAATGGAAAGTTGATTATACAAGGGACGACCGCTAATCCTGTCGTTTTCACCAGTGCGTTGGATGACAGTTATGGAAATCCGGCAGATATGAATCAAAACGGATCCGCCACACTGCCTCCAACAGATAGGAATGGAGATTGGATTACCTTTAATGATGTGAGTGATGATTTGAGTTCCATTAACCATGCAATATTTAAATATGGAAACAATGGGATTATCAATCAAAGCGCATCTCCGTCTCTCAAAAATCTTCGTTTCGAAAATTTGTATTGCGGTGTTGATATGAATGGAGTTTCAGCTCCAAGAATTGATAGTTGTACTTTCCACAATTTGCAAAATTATCCAATGCAAATTTCGTTGGTATCATATCCTGCTTCAACAGTTGGGAATTTAATTTCGGGCAGTACGTACAAAGTTATCAAAGTAAGGGATGAAATTCTGACACAGGACATTACTCTTCCAAAGAGAAACTTCGGCGGTAAAAACAATATCCCATATTATTTCGAAAATTACAAAATCGGAACCAGTGCGTCATTGACCATTGATCCCGGAGTAATTTGTAAATTCAGGAAGCAATGGAATTGGTGGGATACTTACGGCATGGAAGTATCGAGAGGATTGATTGCCTTAGGCGGTGCAACTCCTGACAGTACAATTGTCTTTACCAGTATATTTGATGACTTTTATGGTGGCGACTCCAATTCCGACAGTACGACAACCACACCGGCAACTTCCGACTGGTCGGGTTTAGTTTATACCGATCAGTCACTCGATCCGTTGTGTAAGATGAAAAACTGTATTATCCGATATGCAGAACAGGGAATTAACACTGTTAATGCAAGCCCTTCATTCACAAATTGTTACTTCAATTTAAATGATTACGGTGTATATGCTACCGGAGCATCCAATCCTGTTTTTGCAAATTGCGATTTCAACGAAAATCGTTATTATGCAATCAAGAATGTGGATAAATCATTTGATATTATGGCTTCTAATTGTTGGTGGGGAAGCAATGCAGGTCCTATTCAAACAGATGGTACTACCGATGAAAGCCATGATCAGGAATATGTAACTACCCATGTTGATTTTACACCGTGGAAAACAACCGGAGTTATCAATCCACTGATGGGTGATGTCAGTCTCAATGGTTTGATTCAGGCTTACGATGCATCATTGGTTTTGAAACATGCCGCCACCTTGCTGACTCTTTCTCCGGCTCAACAACAAGTAGCTGATGTTAGTGGAACTGCTGGTATTACCGCCTACGATGCTTCGTTGATTTTGCAATATGTGGTAGGGATGGATGCCACTTTTCCAATTAACAAAGTGAAAAAATCCACGCTTGAACTTTCATCTGTAGCTTTATCAATCGGAAGTGCCAGCGTAGATAATAGTAACGAGTTTACGGTTCCACTTAGTGTTGCGAATATGGATGGATTGTTGGGTGCTGATATTAAACTCAAATTTAATCCACAATATCTGGAGGCTGTTGCGGTCGAGAACCTTCTGTCGTCCATGTTTATGGAATTTAATATCGATAATGTGACCGGTTTAATTACCATAGCTATGGCCAGATCGGTTTCGTTGAACGGAAGTGGAACCTTAGCAAATCTGAAATTAAAAGCGATTGCAACATCATCGATTGTGACGGATATCAGTGTTGAAAAATTCCTGGCAAACGAAAAGGATTTCACCTTTGCTGCTACCCCGGGCTCGATAACGATTATGAAAAGCGGAACCGGATTTGCAACTACCCTCGCAGACAAATCACAGGGAATGGCTGCTCTTTATCCAAATCCGTTTAAAGATGAAGCCAGATTGGTTTATCAACTCGACGAAAACTCTAAGTGGGTAAAATTTGATATATTCAATCTGTTAGGACAAAAAGTAGCCGGTTTGGTTGATGAATATAAAACACAAGGAACCTATTCGATTAAAATTACAAATAAAGATTATCCACTCGAATCGGGGACTTACGTCATTCGGATGCAAACAGCTAATTACACAGACTCTCAACTATTTCAGGTCAGTAAATAAAAGATAAAACCATGAAGAAGATAAGTGTTTTATTCCTCTTCCTTCTGCCAATACTATTGGCAGAAGGTTGGGTACATGCTCAATCCGTTGGGTTACGAATGCCGGACACAACTTCCGTACAAGGTACCATTTTAGAAATGCCATTGTACGTGGATAGTACAATGACCGGAAAGGAGGTCTATTCGTATTCCTTTCAACTAAGTTATAATCCATATTATTTGCAACCGGAATCGCCGATTATCACCGGAACAGTAGGAGAACTCCTTGGTATGCCCGTTCTGAATACTTCAGTATCCGGAATTGTAAGCTTAGCCGCGGCAGGAACTGCTCCATTAACAGGAAAAGGGAAGCTGGTTATAATTAGATGGATACTAAAAAATCCCGGGTGGATATCACTTAGTTTTACGGATGTGAAGCATAATTATTTGAACGAAGGATCACCGGCTGTAACATTTATACCGGGACATATAAACATTCAGCAAGCGCCGACTATTACCATTTATCCCGATACTAAAGTAATTGCAAAAGGCGATCAGTTACAAATGAATGTTTACGGAGGAACAGCTCCTTATGCCTGGTATGTAACCAATGGAGATCTGGCCGGCATTGATCAAAATGGTCTGTTGACGACAAATGCCAGTGGCATTGAGAAAGTGGTTGCTATGGATGCATATGGTGTTAGAGACACGACTCAGATTATTGAGATTCGACCTCTGAAACTGAGTGTTCCAGGCAATCTTACGCAATGGGAAGGTGCAACTATCGATATTCCGGTACTAACTACCGATTTGACCGGACTAAACATTTCGTCCGGAAATTTCCAAATCGGTTTTAATCCGAATCTGTTGTCGCCCGAAAGCATCATCCAGACGGGTACACTTTTGGAATCTTGTCAGGTCTTTTTGAAAAAAGCCGAAGGAAACGTATCTGTTGCTTTTGCTGGAACAACTTCTTTAGCTGGTCCGGGAACTTTAGTATATGTGCGTTTCAAGGTTTTATCCTATCCACGGGGAACCAATATTGAAATAAATAATGCCCTGATGAACGAAAATCTGAAGGTTGCCTTATCCAACGGATATTTTTCGCCCATGAACTTCAAAAACCGATCTATTTATCCGTCAGAAGGTGCTCTAATTGTTGGTGAATCCGTTGAATTAAATCTTTATGGAGAAGCTATCCCGCCATGGACATGGTCAGTAAGCGATTCAACGGTTGCAAATATTAATCAGACGGGAATTCTAAAAGGAAAAAAGCACGGACAAGTTATTGTGAGTGTTATTGATTCGGCAGGTGCACCGGCGTATTCCAATAAGTTTGAAGTTTTTGATACGAGGATTATGATACCCGATACAAGCATCTGTCGTTTCGATAGCGTGTTGCACTATCCGCTCTATCTTGAAAGTTTACCCCACGATTCAATAAATTCTTTTCAGGGGGAACTTTCTTACGATAATGCCAAACTTAGTTATGCAGGTATGGAAACTGCCGGAACTTCGACCAGAAACTGGGTTTCTGCTGAGAATGAAAAAGATGGAGTGATTCATTTTGCATCAACAGGAATCGCAGCATTACAGCATAGCGGGGTGCTTATGAGATTGAAGTTTGTACCAAAAGCCGGTTTTGAAGCCGGTTCCCTGGCAAATATGCACTTCGAAACGTTCACCGTAAATGAAAGTTCACCTGCGATCCTGATCGAAAGAAATGGAAGTGTTTCAGGGGTAAACAGGAATACGGTTTCTGCTGTCATTCAGAATGAGTCCGATCCGTTTATTTGTGAAGGTGAACCGATGCATTTTAACGTTTTTGTTATCAATGGTGGTAAACCTCGTTATCAATGGATTAAAAACGGGAATCCGGTTTCGGATGGAAACGTTGATACTCTTCAGATAACCGGACTTGTAAATAGTGACAGAATATCCTGTCGCGTTGTATCAACCGAACCCTGTGTAACGGATACTCTGGTCTATTCGATTGATTTGTTGATACATGCAAATCCAAAGCCAGTAGCAGCTGCTTCCATTTCGGGAGATTCGATATTATTAAAAGGGTCTTACAACATTACTTATACTGTTCCCGCTATTCCATTTGCCCAATCATATTTCTGGCAGTTGTCTGATGGAGTAACAGGAAACAGCACAAGCAACAGCATCACGGTTAGTTTCGACAATACGCTTACCTCCGCTCTTATCAAAGTGCAGGGTGTGAACGATTGTGGTTTAGGAGCTGCCGATTCGTTGGCCATTATACTTTCACCAACGGTAGGATTAAGCGTTTACAAAAGTACGAATGCATTGTTATACCCCAATCCGGTTGACGATCGGTTGCATATTGCTTTAAACAATCCGATGGGCAACGATTCGAAGTTAGTCGTGTTTGATGCTACAGGACGCATGTTGAAGGTTAATCGCACTTTGGAAGGGAATGTAATAACGTTTGACTTCAGTACGTTCGATTCGGGTATTTACTTCGTGAACCTTTCAACTAATGACAAAACAGAATTATTCAAAATTATAAAACGTTAATATTGATTGAAAGTTAAAGCCTCGCTTTTTCTAATGTAGAGAAAATGCGGGGCTTTTTATTTTATTGGAAAGTTGTATTCACAAATAAAAAACTGAATGTCTTCAGACTTCAGGAAACACTTTAATCCACGCTTCTACATTGTAATCTTTTTGTAAAACCAACTTGATAAACTTTTCTGAAAATAGGTTTCTACTCTATTTTCAGGTATGGAACACTTAAAAATGCAAACATACCCTTATTATTCAAAACATATTCCCTACATTTGCAGCCCTCTTTTTTAAAAACAGAGGAATTCCAATTAATAATTTCAGTAATAGAATTTATGAAAAAACTTTTTACACTCTTTCTTCTTAGTCTTTCAATTTACATATTCGCTCAGGAACCGACAGGATATTATAATTCTGCTGTAGGAAAAAGCGATGCAACATTACGAACATCACTTGAATCAATTATTACCAATGGCTCAGTTGTTTTAACTTATACCCCGGGATTGTGGAATGCTTATGCAACGACAGATATAAATCCAGCCACCGGAAAAATATGGGATATGTATTCAAATTGTAGCTTTACCTGGTCGGTGGATCAAAACAAAGGAACTACCGGACCTGAATGTACAAATTACAATCGTGAACACTCAGTACCAAATAGTTGGTGGGGAGGTATTCAAACTGTACCTCAATATTCGGATATAGTACATTTAGTTCCAACCGATAGCTACGTAAATGCACAAAGAGGGAACAATCCATATGGAGAAGTAGGAACACCAAGTTATACATCAGGCAATGGCAGTAAACTTGGATCATCAAGTATCGCCGAATATTCAGGTGTGGTATTTGAACCAATAAACGAATATAAAGGTGACTTTGCACGTATTTATTTTTACATCGCAACCCGTTATGCATCCGATTGTGGTACATGGACACAGGGACAAGGTTCGGTTATTTTTGGAACGCCAACGTTGGGTTTATCTACTTATGCTATTAATCTGTTTCTGAAATGGTCCCGTCAGGACCCGGTAAGTTCAAAGGAGATAAGTCGGAATAATGCCATTTATGTTGTACAAAAAAACCGAAACCCCTTTATCGATCATCCGGAACTGGCAGAATATATTTGGGGAAATCACAAAGGAGAAAGCTGGTCGTTAGCTTCGGGAATAAATGAATTGAAGATCCAATTTTCCATTTCACCCAATCCGGTTCAAAATGAATTGAATATTCAATGCGACGAAGTAAATCCTGCCTATATTATTTATAACTTAAACGGTCAGGTTTTGCTCCAAAATCAGCTAGGACCCGAACATACCATCTGGCTCGACCAACTGCAAAACGGAATGTATTTATTGCAATTACAATCAGGTGACAGGAAAACCATTCAGAAATTCGTGATTAATAAATGAATTGCTTCTAATTAAAACAATATTTGAATTTAATATC
>JAQTOL010000022.1 GCA_028748945.1 Paludibacter sp. | reverse complement strand
AATACGTTTTAAAAAAGCTATTTCAAAAAAATGAAATCTTGTTGACAAATCTGTTTTTAATTTAGTTCCGGATAATTCTATTTCATTACTCAAAACGGATATTTAAACTGCTTATTTTCAAATGTATCTGTACTCCCTGATGATTTACATCCATTTTAGCGGCTTCTTTTAGATAAACTTTTGCTTTTTCCGTTTCACCCAGTCCTAAATTGCCCAATCCCAGCATATACTTGCAATGAATTTTATTTCGGAAGGTTAAATCATCATCCCAAATCAGTAAATCGGGTAACGATACCGCAAAATAATCAAGTTTAATCGTTTCATTCAAATGTTTTTCACCAAAATCAATCAGTGCATCAAACCGTTTTTTTGCTTCTTCTTTTCTTCCGAGTTTTAATAATGCAAGACCCTGATAAAAGATCTTATCCGGTTTCTGATCGTTGTAGAAAATGGCAGCAGCAGGCTTTGTAATTCCATCTTTAGCTAATTCCCAATATTTTTCTGCTTCATTTTTTTGCCCTAAGCCTTCATAAGCGCAACCAAGCCAATAATGAAAATCATTTTCCTGAGCTCCGTATAATTTTCCTTCACCCAAATTAGGAGGATAAACTAAACATTCTTTAAATAATGCAATTGCTTCCTGATATTTATGTACTGAAATCAATTCCTTTGCTAATTCAACCCGGCAAATCTGATATTGAGTCGGAACTTTTCCTTCGCCACCTTCCCATGGATGAAAACGCCGTTTATTAATCATATCCTTCGCCTTGCTGTAATTTCCGGTTTGGTTACACAGTGTGGCATATTCAAGATAAACATCATCGCGTTGCTCAACCAGTTCGGGATATTTTTCTAAAAAAGTCAATCGGTCAGCGTGTGATCTGCAAATACGCTTGTAAAGTTGATCGAGTTCCATCAGAATACGGGCATCGGTGGTGTCGAGTGCAAAAGCTTTTTCCAACATTTCCACCGCTTTATCTTCTTTTTTTTGTTTATTGAAATAAGCCAACGACAGATTTCTCATTACCGTCGGAAATTCAGCATCAATTTCAGCAGATTTCTCCCAGCAAGCA
Organism: Paludibacter sp.; assembly: GCA_028748945.1. GTDB lineage: Bacteria > Bacteroidota > Bacteroidia > Bacteroidales > Paludibacteraceae > Paludibacter. The sequence continues at coordinate 14,482 of JAQTOL010000022.1, read as the reverse complement.
ATGGCTTCGGGATACTGGCGTTTGTCGTACCAAAGGTTTCCAAGATAGTAAGGTGCTTTTGAATCGGTCGGATTTAGTTTTTGTGCACATTCAAAAGCTAAAATGGCTTCCAACCGGTTGGGGAAACAAAATTCAGGAGAATGAGCTGCTGCTTTGGCAAAGACATTACCAGATGATTTATTGTCGAGATATAAAGCCCAACCCATGTAATAATAAGACATTGGTGTCGTCGAGCAAACCTTTGCGCCTTCTTCCAATAATTCAACGGCTTCTGCATACATCCCCGCTGCTATGTAATCAAGTGCAACTATTTCATAATTATGAATTTCAGAACGCATCAATTGCTGCATTTCAACTAAAACTTCCCTATCATTTGTCATCAGGTATTTTTCGAACCGACAACCAAAATTAAATAAATCAATTTTCAATGAATCTTCAATCAATGCCAAAGCTTCCTCTTCACGACCAAGTTTCCGCAGTATTGCAGCTTTCAACACCCGTGCCTTGTGGTTGTGCCAATTACGAATCAAGGATTTATCAATTTCATACAGTGCAGCATCCAGGTTATTTTTGACACAGGAAATCTGAGCACATCCGAAATAACCGGCATCCTGCATGGCAGCGTTCCAGCATGATTTGTAGAATGCATCATAAGCTTCTTTGTGTTTCCCCTGAAACTGAAGTGCTAATCCTAAATTGTAACGCGGTTCACCATCGTAAGGATTTGGATTTCGTTGCAATTGTGTGTCGATAGCTGTTTTGAAATATTTTTCGGCTTCAGCAAATTTACCTCGACGCAACAACCACAATCCCATGGCATTATTGTTTCTTACATCCGAAGCATCGCGTTTCAATGCTTCCAGATAATAATCAGTAGCATTGTAAGTGGCATGACGATATTGTTCCAGATGTAATCCGGTAAGGTAAAGCTGCTCGCATGAGGGTGTTTCTTCCGGTGAGTACGCAGGCTTTGCAGCTTCGGGGGTTGGACGTGGTTCTCTTTTTTCTGATTTTATACTTAATAATTCTCTTCCGCTTTCATTAAAAACAGTCAGAATCAAATCTTTAAAAGAAGTTTCAGCAATTAATATTTCACGTTCAAATACAAACTCCGGATTTAAATCGATTGTTTCATTCATAAATCCTTCAAGAACAATATGGGCATTTTTAATCAGCGAAGTTGCAAATACTTTGATTTTTGCATTTTTATTTTCAATATCCAAATTTAGCAACAAATCCTGTGACGCATTTTTCACAACACCCAGTTCGCGATAGGGCAAGAAATACTGGGTAAAGGTTTTTTCCTCGTAAGGTTGTAACCAGGTAAAATCAGGTTGATTATCTGTATAAACACCAGCCATCAATTCAATGTAGGGACCATCTTCGTCGGTCAGATTTCGGTCCCAGGCTTTCCCAAAATCTCCATTTCCCCAGGTCCATTGTTTTTTGCCCGGAGAAATATGATGATCTGCCACATGCAAAACACCGGCTCTTGTATCATTTTCGTAACCTCCCAAAAAGTTAAACTCAGAATTGATAGCCATATACGATGTCGGAACCGGAATATTTTTATAGTTTGAAATATCTACACCTGCGGAATAATCTATTTTATAATAGGTTCCTGTAGCAAGGGGAAATGTGGAAACATCCCGTTTTCCATGATCAAAAACAGCATGTACATCAGGTGGAAAAACCGTTTGATAATAATCATTTACAGCTACTGCCGGGTTTGCCCACCAAAGAAATGTTTGTGGTATCGGAGTTGGATTATACAGTTTCCCTTTTATTTCAAGATATGCTTTTCCGGGATGCAGGGTAAATCCTGCCATTCCTTTTTGGTGAAACATTTTTTCGTTCTCGCTTACCCAAACAGTAATACTACCATCTGCATTCGTTTCAATTGTATAATCAACAGGAAGAAAAGTACTCGGACGATGATGTTGAGGCCAGTTAAATTCTATTCCTCCAGAAATCCAGGGGCCGGTCAAACCCACTAAAGCCGGTTTAATAACCTGATTATAATAGATAAAATGGCGTTGTTTAATTTTGTCATAAGCCATTTGCACACGACCGCCAAGCTCAGGTAAAATCATTACCTTAATATACTCATTCTCGAGGAAAACAGCATGGTAAACCTTACCTGTCTTTTCATCTTCAATTTTTTCGATTACCGGGTAGGGATAAACCACGCCACTACTTCCCTGATAAACCCGTTTTTCTAGAAATATAGGATTTTTTTCCGCTTTACCTATCTCATAGGTTGGGATGACTACATCTTCTTCCCATACTTTTACTACCATTTTCATATTCTTTTTATTGACTTTCACAAAGTGTTCGAACTTGTGAATTTATTTCTATCAAATCATTCTTTCTATTTCTTCCAGACTCTTACCTTTTGTTTCAGGCAATTTTCTCAAAACAAATACAAATCCGAGTACACAAATACCGGCATACACCCAAAATGTTCCTGCCGCTCCAAGACTTTTATTTAACAACGGGAAAGTGTAAGTGAGAATAAAACAAGCTATCCACAGCGCAAAAGTGGCCATTGCCATTGCGGCACCACGAATCCGGTTCGGGAAAATTTCGGATAAAATTACCCAGACTATTGGTGCTAATGACATAGCATAAATTCCAATGGCAATCACAACTAATGAAAGAACGGCAATACCTTTTAATTGGAAATAAAAAGCACTTCCCAGCAGAATGTAAGTTAGTGCCAATCCAACTGAACCAAACAACATGAGTTTTTTCCTCCCCCATTTATCAACAGTAAACATGGCCACCAGGGTAAAAATCAAATTCACACTTCCAGTAATTACGATATTAAATAAGGTATCGCTGACTCCATAGCCTGCGGCTGTAAATATTTCTTCAGCATAATTAAAAACAGTATTGATTCCACACCATTGCTGAAAAACAGCCAATACAATACCAATAACTAATACATTTCTAAATTTAGGATTAAACAAAGCTTTGAAATCCATTTTTTCGGAAACATCATTCAATGTGGATTGGATATTTGTCATTTCCTGGTGAGCATATTCTTCTCCTCCAATTTTTTTCAATGTAGGAAATGCTTTTTCACCTTTACCTGCTTTCATAAGCCAACGGGGACTTTCAGGTAGAAAAAAGGTGAGTACAAAAAAAGCACTTGCGGGTACTGCACAGGCGTAAAACATCCAACGCCAACCAATCAGACCATTCCACGATGTTCGAATATATTCGTCTGTCGCCCCGACTGGGACTTTTTGTGCTATTAATAAGTTGATAACTTGTGCAGCTAATATCCCAATAACAATTGTCATTTGATTGAGCGAAACGAATCTGCCACGTAAATGCGATGGAGCTACTTCGGCAATGTACATTGGAGAAAGAGCTGATGCCAAACCGATTCCAATACCTCCAGTTATTCTGAAGATTACAAACATATTGTAATTTATTGCCATTCCGGTTCCCAGTGAAGCAATTGTAAATAAAAAAGCTGAAACCAATAACGGCCATTTTCTGCCAAACCGGTCACTGACAACGCCCGAAATTACGGCTCCAACCACACACCCAATTAAGGCACAACTCATTGCCCAGGCCTGTAAATTAGCCGATGATGCAATATCAAAGAACCTTTCGTAAAAGGGTTTAGCTCCACCAATTACTACCCAGTCGTAACCAAAAAGTAATCCACCCATTGCAGAAACCATTGAAATACCAAAAATGTAAGACTTGTTGAACTTATTCATATATATGACATATTTAGATTAACATGACAAAGTAAAGGTTTATTTTTATAGGATTTAATAGAGAATCTTACTATTTACATAGATTATTTTACGATAATTTTGTAATCATGACCATTATACTTACTTTTGAACTTTATTTATAAAGTTCATATATAAATGGCCAGATTAAAAAGCGGTTTTCTTGGTGAAAGAGCAATAGTTCTTCCAAAACCGATAATTGATGAACTAAAGAACGATGCATTGGGCAGTTTGCTTCATATTACCGACATTGGCTTTTATCCAAAAGCAAATTATCACTTCAGGAAAAGGAGTAAAGAGGAAGTAATGCAATATATTCTTATTTATTGTATTGAATGTAATGGATGGTTTGAAATTGAAGGCATACGGCAAAAAGTCAGCTCCGAACAATTCTTTATTCTTCCCAAAGGGAAAGCGCATTCTTATGGTTGCAACAGCTCTAATCCATGGACAATTTACTGGCTTCATTTTGATGGAGAAAAGGCCGGTTTTTTTTCAGAAGATTTAGATAAACCCACGATGGTGAGCCCTCAAAAAAATTCGCGAATTGAAGACCGCTTACAATTATTTGAAGAAATATTTGCTACCCTGAAAAATGGATATAGTAAGAATAATCTTGATTACAGTATATCTGCCCTTTTCCATTTCCTGGGTTCATTGAAGTTTTTAGGATCATATCGTGAAAGTATTTTTACTAATCAAACCCCAAATGATAAAACGGATGATGCAATTCATTTTATGCGTGAGAATATTCACAAACGAATCACTTTAAATGAAATTGCGAATCATGTTGGATCTTCCACATCTCATTTTTCCACTTTATTTCGAAATAAGACTGGTTTTTCTCCCCTAAATTATCTCACTCAGCTTAAAATTCAGCATGCATGTCACTTTCTGGATTTTTCGGATCTGAAAATCAATCAGATTTCAATGTCAATCGGTTTTGAAGATCCTTTTTATTTTAGTAGAATTTTCACTAAAACAATGGGAATGTCACCTTCAGAATATAGAATCAAAAAGAAAGGTTAAAGATATTATCTGTATCATCACCTTCTCAAACTTCAAAAAAAATGTTTGCCTTTTTATATTTACATAATTAATAAAAAGGAATATATCTTTGTTCCTTATAATTAATAAGTTTGAAAATAAATATAGTAATGAAGTTCTCTAAAAAAGAGCTTGTCTCTTTAATATATGAACGGTAAATTAAGAAGTCAGCTTGAAAATAATGTAACATCCCACCATATGACGATAATAAAAAAACACTTACACAGAATTTCCGTTGTAAGTGTTTTAATTTCAAGGGTGGGCCCAACTGGGCTTGAACCAGTGACCCCCTGATTATGAGTCAGGTGCTACTAACCAACTGAGCTATAGGCCCCACATTTGCGAAAATTTTTAGTATCTTTGCAAAGCGAATGCAAAAGTAGTAAATTTTGTGATACTGCAAAAATTATCTTTCAACTTTTTGTTAAGAATGAAACATTTTAAAAATATAAACACACTAATTTTTGACTTTGGCGGTGTAATTATTAATCTTGATCTACCTCAATGTATTTTGAATTTCAAAAACTTAGGGATTGAAAATATTGAACAGCATTTAAGCAATTTCGGACAATCCGGTTTTTTTCTTGACTTTGAAAAAGGAAATATCGGGGTTAATGAGTTCAGGTCTGAGATTCATAAACTTGCTCCAGACTCAGTTAGCGATAGTCAGATCGATGATGCCTGGTGTTCGTTTTTATGCGATATTCCGTCCGAAAAAATTGAATTATTAGCTGCATTAAAGAAAAGATTTCGGATTGTATTGCTTAGTAATACGAATCCCTTGCATATTGAAGTGAGTGCTGCCGGTGAATTTGCAAAAGTTGGAAAAAATATTTCTGACTTTTTTGATAAATGTTATTTATCCTATGAGATGAAAATGGCAAAACCGGATGCTGAAATTTTTGAATCCTTATTAGCTTCTGAACATGTAATGGCAAACCGGTGTTTGTTTCTGGATGATGGATTGAAAAACATTGAACAGGCAAAAAATCTCGGAATACAAACCTATTTGGTAGATCAAAGAGAAGATTTAAGTTTTTTGTTGAACGATGAAACCTGGCTGTAAATTACTATGCAAATTATATATCAATCTGAATTAAATGCACTTGAACCCTGTGTAGCCACTGTCGGTTTTTTTGATGGATTACATGCCGGTCACCGGTTTTTAATTGATGAATTAAAAGTTTTAGCAGGCAAACAGAAACTAAAAAGCGTAGTAGTTACTTTTGCCATGCATCCGAGGAAAGTGTTGAATTCCGATTTTCAACCGGAACTACTGACGACTTTATCAGAGAAACTTACTCAACTTCAATCAACCGGAATAGATATTTGTGTAATTTTGGATTTTACGGTTGAAATGGCCAATTTGTCTGCTTTCGATTTTTTGAAAACAATTTTACATGATAAACTTAATGTTCGGACTTTGTTGGTAGGACACGATCATCGGTTTGGACATAACCGTACGGATGGATTCAGCGAATACCGGCAATATGGAAAAATTCTGGGTATAGAAGTCATTCAGGCGAAAAACTACACAACAGCCTCAGATCAACATATTAGCTCATCACATATACGATTGGCACTACAACACGGGGACATTGAACATGCGAATCGTTTGCTTACTTATACCTATTCTATTCGTGGCAAGGTTATCGACGGATTTAAGGTAGGTCGAAAAATCGGCTTTCCGACAGCCAATATACAACCCGATGATCCGGCTAAAATACTACCGGCACTCGGTGTATATGCTGTTCGATTAATTTGGAATAAGCAGATATATAAGGGAATGATGAATATTGGTCAACGCCCGACATTGAATAACGGAGAAAAAATCAGTATAGAAGTACATATTATTGATTTCGATGAAGATATTTACAATCAGATACTTGATATTTATTTTATTCAAAAAATACGGGATGAAAAGAAATTTGAAAGCGTTCAGGATTTAATAAATCAACTTCAGTCTGATAAACAAAAGGTCATGCTAATGGAGTACTAAAACCATGCTTATCTTCTATTTCAGAAGAAAAATTGAGCTAGAAATGATAATACATTTTTATACAAAAAATTGTATCTTTGTAGCTTAAACCTTTTGTAATAAATAAAACTAACAATCAAATGAAAAAAACACTATTAACACTTATGGTTGGATTAGTCCTTATGGGATGCGCAAAAAGCGACAATCCGTTTTTCGAAAAGTACACTAACAAATATGGTGCTCCACCCTTCGACAAGATTAAAAATGAGCATTATATGCCGGCTTTCAAAGAGGGTATCAAACAACATCAGTCTGAAATTGATGCCATTGCAAATAGCTCGGAAGCTCCCACATTTGACAATACCATTGCTGCATTGGATTACAGCGGCGATTTATTACGAAAGGTTTCTTCCGTATTCTACAACCTTTACTCGGCTGACACCAACGAAGGAATGGATTCCATTGCCAACGAAGTATCCCCTTTACTATCGGAGCATAATGATAATATTTATCTGAACGAAAAACTTTTTGCCCGGATAAAAACATTATTCGATAACCGTGCTAAACTCGGTCTCACCGACGAACAGATTCGTTTATTGGAAAAATACCATCGTAATTTTATCCGGAGTGGTGCTGACCTGAATCCTGAACAAAAAGTCAGACTTCGTGCTATCAACAAAGAACTTGGTTTGGCGCAATTGACGTTTGGCAAAAATGTATTGGATGAAACCAATTCATACAAAAAAATTGTTGATAAAGAATCTGATTTAGCCGGTTTGCCCGAAAGTGTCCGCCAGGCTGCTGCTGAAGAAGCCAAAACTGCCGGAGAAGAAGGAAAATGGGTTTTCACTACTCAAAAAGCAAGCTTTATACCCGTACTTCAATATGGTGAGAATCGCGAGCTCCGCAAAGAACTGTTAATGGCTTACACCACCCGCGCCAATCACGATAATGCAAGTGACAACAAAGCAGTAATCAACAAAATCATGAAACTACGCACCCAGAAAGCACAGTTATTGGGTTTTGCCACTTCAGCCGACTTTATTTTAGATGACACCATGGCGAAAACGCCTAAAGCGGTTTACGATTTATTGAACACTGTTTGGACACCGGCTGTTGCAAAGGCAAAAGAAGAAGCCTCCGAACTTCAAAAGTTGATGGATAAAGAGGGAAAAGGCGAAAAGTTAGAACCCTGGGATTGGTGGTATTATTCCGAAAAACTCCGTAAAGAAAAATATGATCTGGAAGAAGAAGCCTTAAAACCATATTTTAAATTGGAAAATGTCCGTCAGGGTGTTTTTGATCTGGCTTCAAAACTCTACGGATTAAAATTTGAAAAACTGGACAGTATGCCGGTATACAACCCTGATGTGGAAGTGTTTAAAGTAACAGATGCAAATGACTCATTGATTGGCATTTTGTACACCGATTATTTTCCACGTCCCGGAAAACGTGCCGGAGCCTGGATGAATAATATTGTGGATCAATACAAAAAAGATGGCATCAATCACCGTCCGATTATTTGCAACGTAGGCAACTTTACCAAACCTACTGCCGGCAAGCCTTCGTTATTGAATATGGATGAAGTAGAAACACTTTTCCATGAATTTGGCCATGCACTGCACGGATTATTAACGCAAAGTACTTACCCGGGTCTTTCGGGAACTGCCGTAGCACGTGATTTTGTTGAACTTCCATCGCAAATCATGGAAAATTGGTGTTGGGAGCCCGAAGTAATGAAAACCTATGCTAAACATTACAAAACCGGTGAAATAATGCCAAAAGAATTGATGGATAAAATACAGAAAGCAAGTACTTTCAATCAAGGATTTATTAACACAGAATTGCTTGCCGCTTCATTTCTGGATATGGATTACCATATGATGAAAGACACGACTGCTTTTGATGTGAATAAATTCGAAAAAGCTTCGATGGATAAAATTGGAATGATTCCACAAATTATTGTTCGATACAGAAGTACCTATTTTAATCATATTTTTTCGGGAGAATATTCTGCCGGTTATTATAGTTATACCTGGGCTGCCGTATTGGATGCAGATGCTTTTCAGGCATTTAAAGAAACAGGCGACATATACAATCCGAAAGTAGCGACAGCCTTCCGTAAAAATATTCTGGAAAAAGGCGATACTGAAGATCCAATGAAACTTTACCACGATTTTCGTGGTGCAAATCCTAATCCGGATGCTTTATTAAAGAAAAGAGGTTTAAAGTAAAAAAAAACAGTGCAGACATCCGGAAATCTCTGTATTTCCGGATGCCTGTTTCTCAAAAAAAAGAACTGTGCAAAATAACAAAGTTTCAATAAAAAATTTCATAACTCCAGGTATCCCTCTGGCAATACTATTAGTAATGTCGTGTTTTGCTTTGTGGGTAATAACTTATTTTGGAGGACATTTTGTCACAGTTTCAATGCAGAATAACTCAGTAGTGGTATTTCTGCAATCTATATTAATTCCCAATACAATTCTGTCGGGATTAACTGCCATCTCCTTTACCTTGCTCAATGCCTTTTTAGTGGCTCAACTAAATAACAGGTTCACGCTTATCCGGTCACGGACGTTTCTGCCCATTTTTATTTTTGTTTTGCTACTGGGAGTTTGGAATGAAACACATTTGGTCAATGGTTCGCATCTGGCATTGACTATTTTCATTATAGCTTTATTCTTTACTTTCAATATGTTTCACAATCGCAATGCTTCAGAAGAAGCATTTATGGGTAGCTTTTTGATCAGTGTAAGCAGTTTATTTATTAATCCACTGATTTTTTTAATACCGGTTTTCTGGATTGGATTTATAATGCTTCAGAGCTTTTCACTTCGAACGTTAATTGCATCACTTCTGGGAACTGTGACACCCTGGATTCTGACATTTTCAGGTCAATATCTTATCTATTCTAAAATCGATTTTGCAAGCGTATTTAGTATTCAAATGAACTTAGATTTTAACCTGTATACTTTCACATTGGTCAATTCAATTTATATTGCATCCATGGCAATTATACTTATTATTTGCCTGGCAGGAATGTTTTCCAACTATAGCCGTGATGCAATTCATACCCGTAATAAACTGAATTTTATTTTTTTATTACTCATTGCAATTTTAATATTGAGCATTATTTTTGAGAATCAATTCAGTTCATTTTTACCAATTATTGCATTGCTATTTTCATTTTTAATTTCCCATCCTTTTACATTAAAACAGAATAATTTTTTCAGCATTGTTTTTATTATCTTTTGTGTTTTGAATATATCATTTGTACTTATTAAATTTATAAATATTTAGATGGGAGGTCTTGCAGAACTTGGTTTATTTGGTCTTTTTCTTGCTTCCTTTCTGGCAGCAACAGTAGTTCCCTTCAGTTCCGAAATGGTTTTTTCAGCCATGGTTTACAGTGGACTGGATGCCTGGACTTGTGTATTCGTAGCTACTTTGGGCAATTGGCTGGGCGGTATGACCTGTTACTTACTGGGAAGGTTGGGGAAAATAGAATGGATTGAAAAATACGCCGGTGTTAAAAAAGAGAAATTAGATAAATTTACAGCTAAAAGCCAAAAATACGGTGATTGGTTGCCGTTCTTTTCGTTTCTTCCCGTAATTGGTGACGTCATCGCCGTAGCCTCAGGATTTTTACGCGGTCGTTGGTGGGTTGTTGCAATTTCTATGCTATTGGGAAAATTTTTCCGATATATTATCTGGATGTATTTTAATGGTCTGTTTATGTAATGCATTTAAAGAAAAAATAATAATAAAGTCTGATAATATTACTTACCTGGCTTTTATTTTATGCATTTTTCTGTTTTATACTTCGTAATCAACGGCTGCCCGTGATGTTTTTACTTTTCCAATATAGGCAGCCACTTTTTTGTGTTCAGGATGTTCCTGATAAGTATCAAGATCATCGAAACTATCAAATTCTGTATACAAAGCTATGTCGTAATCTGTTTTTGGAGCATTCGGACAATTGATACCTACTTCAATCATTTTAATTTCCGGAACGAGATTTTTCAGATTTTCCAGTTCGGATTTTATTAGTTCTGCGTTTTCTTCTCTCGATTTTCCTTCAGCGTTTTCAGCTAAACGAAAAAAAACAATGTGCTTTATCATATCTGTTATTTATATTTGTAAAATATTATAGTGAGTATATATCTGTTTTTGGCAAACAGTTAATCGTTTTCTTTTCCGGGTCTACTTACAGATAACTTTAAACGCCTTATTATTTACTTTAAGAAAATACATGCCCTGACGGGTCGGAATAAAAAAACGTCCCTGAGTCAAATCACCTGCTAACAGCAATTGACCGGTAAGAGCTAAAAGTCTTATTTTATTGGTTCCTTTTAAAATCGTCACATAAATACCATTGGATGTGGCAGTAAATGAAACATTTTCAGTACCAGAAGTGGTTGAATTTGTATTTACAGACTGATCATTGTCATTTTTAATCCACGAGGGTTCCGTACCATCTATCTTCACAATAATATTTGGATATGCCGGATGTGAGTCTCCCTTCGCCTGACTTTGTGCGAAAAGGAATCCTATGGAAATAAACATAAACAGAACTGTACAAATTCGTTTCATCGATGTAAATATAAAAAATATACTATTTAAAACTAACTACCTACGAGTTTCTTTTTTCATTCGTTCGGGATAATCCACCGTATAATGTAATCCACGACTTTCCTTACGTAAAAGCGCCTGTTTAATAATAAGGTAAGCAATACTGATCACATTTCTGAGCTCACATATCTCGCGTGAAACCACTGATTTCTCAAACAAGTTTTCTGTTTCGCGATATAAAATTTCAAGGCGGTGTATGGCACGTTTCAACCGCAAATTTGAACGAACAATTCCCACATAAGTACTCATTATTTGTTCCACTTCTCTGAAACTCTGAGTAATAAGCACCATTTCTTCAGGAAGAGAAGTTCCTTCGTCGTTCCAATCAGGTATTTTGTCAGCAAAATTCAGCTTGTCTAATTGTTTGGATGCGTCATTTACGGCTGCATTGGCATAGACTACGGCTTCAAGCAACGAATTTGACGCCAACCGGTTTGCACCGTGTAAACCGGTACAGGAACATTCTCCGACAGCATACAAACGGTTGATAGACGTTTGAGCATTCAAATCAACTTCAACACCACCACACAAATAATGTTGTGTTGGCGTTACCGGAATATAATCTTTTGTAATATCGATCCCTAATTCAAGACATTTTTTATAGATTGTGGGAAATTCCTTTTTAGTGGTTTGCGCATCTTTTTGTGTAACATCAAGATATACAAAGTTATCACCCCTTATTTTCATTTCGTTATCGATTGCTCGTGCCACAATATCGCGTGGTGCCAACGAACCGCGTTCGTCATATTTATGCATAAACTCCTTTCCGTTCAAAGTACGCAAGACGGCACCATAACCACGTATAGCCTCGGTAATCAGGAAACTTGGTTTTTCCCCGGGATGATACAGAGCTGTAGGATGAAATTGTACAAATTCCATATCTTTCACCAGTGCCCTTGCGCGATGTGCCATGGCAATACCGTCACCGGTGGCAATCCCGGGATTGGTGGTAGTTAAATATACATTTCCAATACCTCCGGTTGCCAACAAAGTGACTTTTGACAAGAATGTATGAATCTGGTTTGTATGCTGATCGAGTACATAGGCTCCGTAACATTCAATGTTTGGAGTATGATGCGTAATCCACTCGCCTAAATGATGTTGCGTAAGAATTTCGATGGCAAAATGATATTCGAAAACTTCAATCTCCGGATGAGCTTTTACCTGACGTACCAAACTTTCCTGAATTTCGAAGCCGGTATTATCTTTATGATGTAAAATACGAAACTCGGAATGTCCGCCTTCGCGATGTAAATCGAATTGACCATTTTTTTGTTTGTCGAAATCAACCCCAAAACTGAGTAAATCTTCGATAGCAGCAGGTGCTTCACGAATGACTTTTTCCACTGCCGCTAAATCACAATGTCCATCTCCAGCGATTAAGGTGTCTTCTATGTGTTTTTCGAAATTATCTGGCTCATACATAACCGTTGCTATACCTCCCTGAGCAAAAGAAGTGTTCGATTCGCTTAATGTGGTTTTACAGAGTAAAGCTACTTTTCCGAATTTAGCAGCCTTCAGCGCAAAAGTAATACCTGCTATTCCACTACCTAAAACTAAAAAATCAAATTTTCGTGTCATTCCTTTATTATGAATGAAATTATTATAAATATCAGTTACTATTTTTTTTAATAAAACAAATTTAGTAACTGTTATGTTGAAAAAAAATTGAGCAGTAGGGTAAATTACTGCTCTATTTAGTTTTATTATTAAATTTGCTTTATATAAACCCTTCTTGTTTTATGATTTACATATTCAAAACTAGCCCATTGCGACGACATACGTGTATTGGTTTCAAGTTCGGGATTACTTTCGGCAAATTTATACCCGTTTTTTGCACTGGCAGGCATAATATCGGCAAACATAACCGAATTAACTCCTTTATTCTGATAGTCGGGATGAACCGCCATCAAATAAAGATCAACCACATCGTTTTTATTTAAAGCCCGCAGCATATAATACCATCCAAATGGAAACAGGCTTCCTTTCGCTTTTTGAAGTGCCTTTGTGAAACTTGGCATGGCAATTCCAAGTGCAACAACATCATCATTCTCATCAACTACTATGGAAACAGTATCCAGGCGGAAGAAACTAAAATATAATTTGATATAAAAGGCAATTTGCTTCTCGTTTAATTTTGTAAAACCGTATAAATGAGAATAACAGAGGTTTAGCAAGTCAAAAATCTTCAATGCATAATTATCAACAACTTCTTTTCGGGATTTAAATCGTAATGATTTTAAATTATATTTCTGTTTAACAATTTCAGCTATCCGGAAATACTTTTCAGGAAAAACTTCAGGAACGGTAATCAGATATTCTTTCCAGTCGATATCTTTTGTAAAACCGTAACTTTCAATATGTTTTGGATAATAAGGATAATTGTAAATGGTCGCCAGCGTTCCTAATTTGTCATAACCCTCAATTAAAATCCCTTCATGGTCAAAATCGGTAAATCCCAGGGGACCATGAATGGCGGTCATTCCTTTTTCCTTAGCCCATGCAATGGCAGTATCAAACAATGCTTTTGAAACTTCCAGATCGTCAATAAAATCAACCCAACCGAATCTGGCATGCTTTTCATTCCAGGTATCATTTGCCACCGGATTGATTATTGCAGCAATTCTGCCTACCATTTTATGGTCTTTAAAAGCCATAAAATAAGATGCATCACAAAAATCCAACGCCGGATTTCTTCCTTTACTCAGATTGAGCAAATCGTCCATCAATAAAGGTGGAGCTGCAAACTCACAATTCTTATATAAATTGATTCCAAACCATATAAATTGCTTTAATTCTTTCTTTGTTGTAACTTCACGAATCTGTATCGGCATACGTTAGATGTTAAATTTATTTTCAGAAAAATCGTGTAAAATAACGCAAAAATATTGCATCTCGCAACTTTTCAATCTATTTTCTGAATGAATGAAAATTATGTCTTTGATATTCAAATTGTTTTATTTATATGAAGATTTCTTTCAATATTTAAAAATAAATTCTGGTAAGTATAAATATTCTTCCTTCAATTACATTTTTCAATTCCCATTATTCATTAGTTGTTTCTTCT
>JAQTOL010000021.1 GCA_028748945.1 Paludibacter sp. | reverse complement strand
CCCAAAATTTTAATTTCGGGCAAATTTCAAGAAAAAATTCAAATCGAAAAATTTTTAAAACCTCTGAAATGGCTTATAATAAAGTATTTCAGAACATATCCCGGCTCAACAACCGGACACTAGTGATACATATTATATCTTTAAGTCCTCCTTGGGGTCCCGATAGCTATCGGGATAGGGGGCTTTACTGCCCGTAATAAGCTCCGGGCCCATGCTTTCGATAAAAATGCTTTTTAATCAAATGGTCATTCATGGTCAAATTTGGATTAACCCCGTATGCAATGTACGCCATTTTTCCAACCTGTTCCATCACCACGGCATTGTGTACGGCATCGTGTGCATTTTTTCCCCACGAAAAAGGACCATGGTTTTTTACCAGTACTCCGGGGATAAAATCCGGATTTTTTCCACTGAAACAATCTATAATAACGTTTCCTGTTTCCAGTTCGTACTCACCTTCTATTTCAGACTGAGTCATGTCGCGGGTACAGGGAATTGCATCGCTGAAATAATCGGCATGAGTTGTTCCAATATTTGGAATATCGCATCCGGCTTGTGCCCAGGCTGTTGCATACGTTGAATGTGTATGTACAATTCCACCAATATTTAAAAATGATTTATAAAGAACAAGATGAGTTGCAGTATCTGATGACGGTTTTAATTTTCCTTCAATAATTTTTCCATTCAAATCTACCACTACCATATCTTCTGCTTTCATATCGTCGTACGAAACACCGGATGGTTTTATAACTACCAGTCCTGTTTCACGATCGATAGCACTTACATTTCCCCAGGTGAATATCACCAATCCGTGTTTTACCAAATCAAGATTAGCCCGAAATACTTCTTCTTTTAATGCTTCTAACATCTTACTATTTACTATTTTATTTTACTATCTTATTTACCTACTGCTTTCATCCTATTTCTTACTCCAAAAGTTATTCGGGTTGGAAATACACTTAATTAAATAAAAAAATCAGAGTGAAAAATGGAGACCTTGTTCTATCAGTTGATCGTATTTGTTTTTATTGAACTGATAATAAAATGCTCCTCTTTTAGAAGAACTTTTATCTTTTTCATCCAATTTCTCCAATATATCCATGGTCAATAATTTTTTTCTGAAATTTCGTTTATCAATTGTTTCCTGATAAATGGATTCATATAAACTCTGCAAAGTTGGCAAAGTAAATTGCTCCCCGAGCAAATTGAAACCAATCGGTTTAACTGCCGCTTTCCTTTGCAAAATGTTAATGGTATCTTTTACCATCTTGTTATGGTCGAATATCAGTTCCGGAAGTTGGGTGAGCCGAACCCAATGTGTATCATTCTTTACTGTCAAAGATGGATTAAATAAATCCATGTCAATCAATGCATAGTAAGCTATTGAAACAACACGTTCACCCAAATCCCGATTTAATTCTCCATAAGCTCTAACCTGCTCCAGAAAAATATTATCAATTCCTGTTAGTTCGCCTACAACCCTTTCGGCTGCTTCATCTATACTTTCAGTAGAATTGACAAATCCTCCCATTAATGACCAACTGCCTTTTAATGGTTCAAAGGGTCTGCGGGCAATCAAAATCTGCAACTCATTTTCACGGAAACCCATTATTATACAGTCTACTGCAATGAGAAAACTGTCTTTATTTTGATAAAAAGTAGAAGTCATTGATTTAAGGTTTCATATATGCTGAGAACAGGAACAATTATATTCCATATTATCAACTATTTAATATTATTTTATTCTAGTGAAAAAATCAAACAAAAAACAAGTGTAAAGGAAACACTTGTTTCTTATTCTTATACGCACAATATTATGTTATACAACACAATTATGCCAAAAATGATAAATTTTCTATGATTTTGATTTTTTTTCCGACTTACAGGTTACATATTACTATAAACAGTCTAAATTATATTACTCATGGAAAAATAAATTTAGTTGCGAAACAAACAATTATCTCTGTTTCTGATATTTAATTTCCATTTCTTTGTAGAAGTTTTTCAACACAAAAAAGGCTTTCTTTTTTGTTCCGTTTTGGCTTATCACACCTTTCCGGTTCCATCCATCCTGAATATTAGGTAAAACACGTCTTGGAGAACGGAAATCATAAAGAATCCATGGAGTTACACCACGAAACTGGGGAATTTTTGAAAGCATTTTCAGAGTTCTTGCATATAAATCCTCCTGATACTCTTCCGTCCAACGGGTTTGTGCATCACCATGCATGCCTTGCAATGCTCCGGCTCCAAATTCACTAATCATTACCGGCTTATTATAGTTGATTGTCCAATGTATTCTATCACATTTTTCGGGTAACCCATCGTACCAACCAATATATTGATTAAAATTTACAATGTCAACATAATCGGCAAATGGATCCTGTACGATTCTTTCATTCGGATCAGCCGGGTTATTATGAGTCTCAAGTGCTGCTGAGATTAAACGTGTGTCATCTAACGAGCGTGCATGTGCAGCCAGTTTTTTCAGAAATTCCGTTCGTGCATCACTAACCGGAGTTTCATTGGCCATGGACCAAATAATAACACTTGCCCGGTTTTTATCACGCGAAATAACATCGCTTAATTGCTGCATGGCATTTGCCAGCGTTGCCGGATTTTCCCACTGAATAGTCCAGTAAACCGGATCTTCTTCCCATACCAAAATTCCCATCTCATCCGCCAGCCTTATCATTTTTTCCATATGCGGATAATGAGCCAGACGCACATAATTACAATTTAGCTCTTTAGCTGAATTCAACAACATTTGCGCATCTTCAGTTGAATAGGCACGACCTCCCCGAAGGGCATTCTCTGCATGTATACAGATTCCCCTAAGAAAAATCGATTTTCCATTCAATAATATATCAGTTCCACGTGTCTCTATGGTGCGGAATCCTATCTTATCGGAAATAGTATTATCGTTACATGAAATTTCAACCTGATATAATTTTGGATTCTCCGGACACCAATAATCAATCCTTTTAGGTTTTATTGAAAATGTGGCTTTCCCGGTTGAATCGGTTTTTACTTCAGTAGAAACTTTCAACTCAGGTATTGTAATTTTCACCGTTTGCTGATTCAAATCACCATTCAGCTGCACGTAACCGGTAATCAGATTTTCAGAACCTTTTTTAACCTGCACTAAATAGTCCTGAATAAATGTTTTCGAGACTTCAACCAATGAAACATCGCGCGTTATTCCACCATAGTTCCACCAATCGGTGTTGAGAGTAGGAACAGCTTCCGGTTTTCGTTTATTATCCACTTTGACCACCAATGAGTTTCCTTCTTCTTTCAACAAAGTCGTTATTTCATAATTAAACGGAGTAAACCCACCAATGTGTTTACCCAATTTTTTTCCGTTCAGATAAACATCGCTTTCGTAGTTTGCAGCACCAAAATGTATGAAAATCCGATGGTCCGTTGATTTTTTTGCATAATCAAATAAACGCCGGTACCAAATAGTTCCTTCGTAATACAATAGCTTTTCATCCTGTGAGTTCCAGTCACCCGGAACCCAAAGAGTCGGCGATTTATCGAATGAGTATTCAATGAGATCCGATTTGTTTTTTTGTTTCTTATCTAAGTAAAAGGCCCCATTTCCGGGATTAGGACTTTCATCGTAAGGTTTGTAACGGTAGTCATAATAACCTGTTTCATAAGGGTCGATAATGTAATTCCATTTCCCGTTTAAAGTGGTTGTATTTCTGCCTGATGGGTTTTGAATCAGGTTTTCATTACCCGAATGCGCAGAAAATGCAACAAAAAAGAAAAGAAAAAGTGAAAGAAAAATTTTTGACTTGTTCATGTTGTTTTTGTGATGGTTTCAATGATTAATCGTACAAAAATAAGGTTTTTGTTCGGAAATATAGTGCGATTTCAATTCAATAAAGAGGAAAAAAGATTTGTACGATTTATCAATAAAATTGTACAGTCTTCCCACTTTTGAGGAAAGTACATTTAACCATTCGGAAATTAAATAAAACTCACCGGAATACATTAAATAAAATACTCAATTACGTAACTGAATTTATTCATGCCCTGGTTTTTTAAGAATGTTTTCTAAAATATATTTTTAGAATTCTTTGAACCTTTAAATAGATTGTGTATGTTTGTACATTAAACAAAAATGTTTATAAAATCAGAATCACGTAACCAATTGTATCTAAATCAAAAAAATGCTATTATAACAATCTGAAAAATAAAATTATGATTAAAAATAAAGTTGCTCTTTTTCTATTTTCCCTGCTGGGAAGCAGTTTATTATCAGGCCAAAACAAGCAGGAACTCCCATTGTATCCCAATGGTATTGAGAACAATCCTGTCATCTATGCCCAAAAAGAATCGTTTGTTGATTCTGTTGTAAACCCAAATTCCCTGTCGAAACTAAACAGGGTCTACAGTTTTGT
The DNA here is from genome assembly GCA_028748945.1 of Paludibacter sp. GTDB lineage: Bacteria > Bacteroidota > Bacteroidia > Bacteroidales > Paludibacteraceae > Paludibacter. Next base: position 11,153 of record JAQTOL010000021.1, on the reverse strand, counting down.
TTCCGTTCCGACTTACACCCTTTTTCCGGCTTCCGAATCAAATAACAATCACATTGGAGTGGTTATTTTTCCGGGTGGAGGCTTGGTAAACAACTGGGTGGATAAGGAAGGAACTGATCTGGCAATATGGCTGTCGGCGAAAGGAATAAGCTGTTTGGTCGTAAAATACAAGACAAATGAAAAGGATAAAAACGGGAAGTTTCTGATTCCGTATGATGATTATAAAGGAGCAATTTATAAAGATGCAAGAACCGGAATTTTAAAACTAAAAGAACTCTCGGCAGAGTTGAAAGTAGATGCAGACAAAATTGGAATAATTGGATTTTCTGCAGGTGGTTGGTTGTCCGAAAGAATGGCTTTCAAATCAGTAGATGGCACATTCGACTGGAAACCGGCATTTGTTGGTTTGATTTATCATGGAGACATTGTACAGGAAATTAATAAAATTAAAAACAAAGCAGATTTACCTCCGTTTTTTATGGCCATTGCCCGTGATGACAGAAAAATTCCATTAAAAAAAGTAATTCCCTTCTTAACAACGATAGTAACTGAAGTAGATAAATCGGAATTACATATTTATTCGAAAGGCGATCACGGATTTGGTTTAGCCTACGACAAGGGTAATTCAGTGGCATTATGGAAAGATAGTTTTTACAGTTGGCTGCTGGATATTTATAATAAATGAGATCCGTTAAAAAGAAAAACTATCGACGTAAAACTAAGCCATTCCTTCCCGGGAGTGGCTTTCTTTTATTAATTATTGCTATATTTGAGGTTCAATATAAATTTAATGGAAGACTTACTTTTACCTGATGGTTTTTTGGAACAAAGCCGTGAAGGTGTGATAATTGATGTCCGTACACCCTCCGAATTCAGCTCGGGTCATATTCCCGGAGCAGTAAATCTTCCCATTTTTACAGACGACGAAAGGGCTGAAGTTGGAACTTTGTATGTAAAAGAAGGAAAAGACAAGGCAGTAGAAAAAGGGCTTGAAAGAGTCGGACCAAAACTGGCAACATTTGTTAGACAAGCAAGGCAATTATCGGAAGGGAAACCATTATTTCTGTATTGCTGGAGAGGTGGAATGCGTAGTACCAGCATGGCCTGGTTATTCCGTACAGCTGGATTTAAAACATACTTGCTTGAAGGTGGATACAAAGCGTACCGCCACTCTTTCGAACAGTTATTGTCAGCTCATTCCTGGAAGCTGATTGTACTGGGTGGACCGACGGGTTGTGGGAAAACAGATATTTTACATCATTTACAGAGAACAGGTCAACAGGTTATCGATTTGGAAGGACTGGCACGTCACAAAGGATCGGCTTTCGGTTCCCTGGGTGAATCCGAACAACCTTCTACCGAGCAATTCGGGAATGAACTTCACAATTGTTTGCGGAATATGGATCCTCAAAAACCGGTTTGGTGCGAAGGCGAAAGCCTTAATATCGGTCAGGTTTATATACCAAATGAATTTTATGCTTTCATGAAATCCGGATTATTTATTCAATTCGAATTAAAGACGGGTTTCAGGCTAAAACAGATTTTGAAAGACTACGGACATTTTCCGGCTAATGAACTGATAACTTCTTTTCAAAAACTGGAAAAGCGATTGGGGCGCGAAGCAACATCCAATGCCATTGAACATATTATGAATAACGAACTGGAAGAAGCCATCGCAATTGCCATACGTTATTACGACAAGGGATATGAATCTTCCATCCTGAAACAATGGCCAATGACTCATACTTTTGTTGCAAATTCAGATAAGCCCGAAACAAACGCCAGAAAATTACTGGAATTTTATAACACAATATCAAATTAGAAAAATGAAAACTATAGATACAAAAGGACAGCTCTGCCCTGCTCCGTTGATATTAGCAAAAAAAGGAATTCAGGAAGCCGCTGCCGGCGAAGAAATTGAAATTCTTACCGATAATGAAACTTCTTTTCATAATTTAAAGAATTATTTGAAAGAACTGAAACTGAAACCTACAATCAGAACGGAAGGTAATGTACATATGCTAACAATCAATAAAACGGAAGTCATATCAGATTTTCCATCTCCCGAATCTTTTTGTGCTAATCCAACCAGTACAAATTTCGTTGTGGCTATTAAATCGGAATTTATGGGAACCGGAGATGATGAAATTGGTCATTTTTTAATGGAAGCTTTTTTGGATTCTCTCAATGAATCGGATAAATTGCCTTCCGCCATACTTTTATATAACAGTGGCGTGAAAATAGCCCTGAAAGAAACAGTAACAGCCCGCTCATTACAGACGTTGGAAAATATTGGTATTCCGATTTATGCCTGCGGAAAATGCCTGGAATATTATAAAATAAAAGATTTGATAGCCGTGGGCATGGTCAGTAATATGTTTGCCATAACAAAACATCTGACTGAAGCCGGCCATATTATTTATCCATGATTAATTTTTAAAGTATTGAAATTAAAATTTATGACATCATCATCCTTTGATTTATTAAGTACCTGCGCTTCCGGAGGTTGTTCGGCTAAACTTAATCCCGCTGCTCTTCCCGATTTATTGTCTTCAATCCCCTTGATAAAAGATGCCCGCATCATGGTGGATATTGAGACTCATGATGATGCCGGTGTGTATCGCTTAAATGATGATACTGCGTTAATTGTGACAACCGATTTTTTTCCTCCTGTATGTTCGGATGCCTTTACATTTGGTCAGATTGCAGCAGCCAATGCATTGAGTGATATTTATGCCATGGGAGGAACGCCTTTACTATCTTTAAACCTCACCATGTTTCCTTCCAAAGACATCCCGCTGGAAGTCCTCCGAAATATTCTTGCCGGTGGACAGGAAAAGATTAATGAATCAGGAGCATTTACAATGGGGGGGCATACAATTGATGACAATCCACCTAAATACGGACTGGCAGTGGTAGGAACTGTTCATCCGGATAAATTAATTACAAATGCCGGATTAAAAGCCGGTCAACTTCTTGTCCTTACAAAACCACTGGGAGTTGGAGTTCTTATGGCTGCTCAACGCATGGGTCTGGCTGATAAGGCTGCTTACAACCTGGCTTTGGAACAAATGAAAATGCTCAATAAAGCCGGAGCCGTTTGTATGCAACAGTTTGGAGTAAAGGGAGCAACCGATGTGACCGGATTCGGTTTATTGGGTCATGCACTCAAAATGGCGGAAGCTTCGGATGTCAGTATTCAGATTTCGCTTGGTTCTTTACCTGTGTTGCCTCAGGTCATCTCATTACTGGAATCAGGCTGCATCCCCGGAGCTGCATTTCGGAATGCCGACTTTGTAAAAAAGCATGTATTTTATGCTCCTACATCTTCGGTAGAACAAAAAATGCTGGCCTGCGATGCACAAACTTCCGGCGGATTACTGATGGCCGTGGATACCGACAAAGCGAATGACTTGATGGCGGCTTTAAAGATATTTCATCCTCAGGCCTGCATTATCGGGGAAGTAACATCCCGTAGGAGTAAAAGTATTTATTGCCTCTAAAAAGACTAATATATTAACTTTTCTTAAATTTTAAAAATTCCATTTTAATAAAAAACGAATGTCTGTTTTACGATTCCCGTAAATTGTCTCATTTCCTGTACTTAATGATTCCCGATCATCAGCATACACCGTTTGGGCAATTTTAAACCATATAGAAAGACTTTTATTCAAATTATACCGCAGGTTCAGGTAATACCGGCTTCCCAATCCGAAATACATGGGAATGGAAAAGGCATAAAGTACATCCTTTTCGTACGAATAAAAACGATTTTCGTAGTTGACTGCATCAAAAAATTGATATCTCACATCAATTACGACCGGAATAGTAGAAAAAGTGTAACTTAAATCCTGCGAAGCAATAATTCCATGTGTCGGGGCATCATCAGCCTGTCGGACAAGATTTCCTTCCAGAGTATTTTTAAAACTAAAATTACGGAATGAATAACTTAAATTGTAACGTAAGGATGTCTTTTGAATGGGAACAACCAGAGGCATCACCGATGAAGTTCCCGATAAATTATTTTCTTTTTCCTCGTATTTAAATCGCCAAAACATCACGATGTTTCGTTGTGCGGCATAATCTATCTGGAGCAGATAGTCTGCCCCGACAGAAGGAGCATCTATGCCATACTTTGGCCAGACAAAGCGATAACTGTCAGCATAAGCAGCAATTTTCCATCTTCTGAACGGGCGAATTTCTGTACCCAGATACCAACCGCTTTCATTATTAATTCGTGAGGTTTCCGAAAAAGCAGTCGCATAAAAGGTATCAAATTCAGGCGAATAATATCGATGGAGTGTAACAAGACTTACCTGTGATATTGGTGTAACAATAAATCCGTTTATCGTGGCTATAGACCCGTTACCAGTCATAGCTGTTTCGCCAAAAAGATTGAGTTTATACCACCGCATTCGGTAGTGAATACCGGCAGTTGTTTGTTGATTGCCTGAGAAGTAAAAATAATTATAGGCCGATTTTTCCGGTTCTAATTTAGAATTAAGTATTGTATGAACTGCTGTTAATCCAATTTGAAAATTTGAGAATGTATATGTCGCATTACCTCCCATGACCTGCTGACTGACTGTATGTTTTTTACTCAGCTCTGAAATAGTTCGGTGCAGGCCTGTTTTGTCCAGGCTCGAAAAGACTCCATTCACGGTGTCACCATCAATCATTTTATTTGAATAAAAAGCAGTCAGGTCAAACTTCCCCAATTGAACTGTAGCACCTGCACCCCGGAAAAAATTAGTTTCATCGGTAGAACCATACTTTTTTAATCCCGAATTCCGGGATGTAACATTAAGAACATAGGACGATTTCCCCATTCCAAATTCCGGACGAAGAACCAAACCCATTCCAAAATTTGCACGAAAATCTCCAATGACGAGTGATTTCATTATTCCAATATCATTTACCAGTGCATACCCCGAATAAGAATCATATCCGGTATGGGTTGATCCCAAAAATTGTTCTCCTGCATCTTTTTCAGCCGTTATTCCAATAAATATCCGATCCTTTAAATGATACCGATATCTTAACGAATGATAAAGTGAGTTTCCCAGGTAATTTTTTGCATTTGTTTCAGTTGCACCTTCATCTTCTTCAGGCAAAAACCGGTATCCTTCTTTCGTTTCAACCCCCTGATCCAATCGGAAAAATAATTCATGTTTCCCATATTGAAGCAAATCGTGCCAATAAATCTTCTTGATTGTTTCGCCGGATTCACCCACATTCACAAAAGGCAACATACGCCTTATATCCGTCATATCCAGTCCTTCAATTAATTGCAGTTCGTAAATACTTTGAATTTTCCCAAACTGATAACAATATGTAAGTATATTTTCCACCTGAGAAACGGATAAGAAACGCAGTTTTTCTAATTCTTCTTTTGTTGTATGATTTAAATTAACTGGATTTTCGGCACAATACATCAACTCTTCATAAAAAGTATCATAATCGATGTCTACTTCACTTTCAGCTGCATACTGCTCAAAAATATCAGCTATCAACTGTTCGGTTGTAGTTATTGCGTCTTGTGCGCTTAATGAAAATGTGCCCGGAATAAAAACGCAAAACAAACAAATGACTATACGTTTCACAACAATAAATGGGGTTTCAGGTTATATCAACTTCTTTTTTACTTGCATATTTTAAAAAGTATTATTTGGAGAACCGGTATTTTACCGATGCAAATGTATTCAGTCCAAGCAAAGGATGTAATTCAGAGTTTAAATCCAGTACAAATGATCCGGCATTGCATCCAAATCCGAGACAGGGAACTAAATAATCGGATCCATAAGCTCCCAACTTTATGTTCAGATTTTGTAACATCCGATATTCAAACCCTGTTGCAAAACGATAATTACTACTCACTTCCTTATCTATTTGAGTAAGCCAAACCATCTCCGGTGAAAAAAAGTATTCCGTCCCCAAACTAAAAACAGAAGGGATACGTTTTATAGTATAATCAGAATGAATATTGCTTTGGAATGGATTAAATGCATTGAAACCAATGCTAAAGTTTGAAGAGAGTCGGGTGGATAAACCAACCTGCGGAAACAAAGTACCCCGATAAGAATTTGAGGCATTAAAATAGGCTGTATAATATACAAACTGCATGCCCATGGAAAATTTATCCGAGAAATTACGTGCAAAACTGATACCTACCAGCATTTCGTGATAGAGCGAATAGCCAAAATGAGAGAAGGATAAACCGGCATTCACTATCTTCGAAGAAAATCCGGCCTGTACACTTTTGGTTGAAAGCTCTGAAAGCAAATATCGGTTTTCATATTGAAGCCCAAGTTCAGTTTCCTGTACATAGCCTAACATAGCCGGGTTATTAAATGCCGCCCAATTATGTGTATCGGCAACGGAAGTCTGAGCAATAGATTTAGATGCAGGAACGACTCCGGATATTTGAGCAAGGATACATTGATTAAAAAAAATCAATATCAGCCAGAAAATGATTTTTTTCATAGTTATCAAAGATTTAGGTTTAAAAATCTGAAATCAAAGAGAACAAAATCACAAATAAGACATCAAAATTATAAAAATTTTACGAATTAACAACGATTATTTAAAAAAACATTCATTTGGAACAAAATTTGTCTATTTGCATACATCATAATGATTTATTATCTAATTTTGTATCGATGAAAAACAGAATTATCGTTCTACTCACTGCAGTTATAATTGTTTCATTTACAAATATATCTGCACAGAAAAACCATGATTACGTACCACCGGGCGGAGCACGGCTTATGGTACAAATTGATGGGAATGATACTATATTGCTTGCCTTCCTGCATGATATTTGGATTTTTCCACGGAATAACTTTAAAAATAAGGCTCAGGAACAATATTTTTGGCGAACCGTGAGGGATGTGAAGAAAACTTTGCCATACGCCAAAATGATTGCAAGCGAATTAACCAAAACGAATATGAAACTGGCAGCCTTGCCAAGCGACGGCGACCGGAAAAAATATCTCAGTCAATTTGAAAAAGAAGTTTTTAAAAAATATGAGGGAGATTTGAGAAAAATGTCCATTAATCAGGGAAGATTGCTTTTGAAACTTATAGACAGGGAATGCGATCAAACGTCCTATGACCTGATAAAGGTTTATCGTGGAAGTATTACCGCATTTTTCTGGCAGGGTGTGGCACGTATTTTCGGCTCAAATTTGAAAGATGACTATGATGCATCAGACAAAGACAAAATGCTGGAACGAGTAATACTGTTAGTTGAAGCAAGACAACTATAAAAATTCTAACCGGATTCCGGTCAGCTGTATTTATCTGCTAATGAGAACTCATTCGGAAATCGCAACTTTATTTCTGCTATTCGTATGATGCCGGAAAATTCAGGAAGTTTCCAGATCATCCACTTTTGTCAGAACTTTTTCACCTTTACGATAATAATAAACCAAACCAAACGAATTGCATTTCATTAAACGGGTATAGGGTCTTTCGTCTTTATAATTCGATTCCACCTGATTCCAGATATCCAGGATGATCAAATCTCCTTGTTCGCGTAAACTAACCAATTCTTCCCAATTACGATTAGTTGTGTTCTGATATTGTTTTTGTGTTGATTTGTATTCTTTAAATACCTCGTAATGTACTTTTACTTTGGCAATTGCCGGATTGTATATGGGTAATCCACCGTTTCGGATACGTTCATTTTCACCATCAATAATGCATTTACCCCAATGAAGTAAAGAAGCTTCTGTACTTAAATCCGGAACCGTATGTACATTGGGATCTAATTGATAAAATAGTTTGTGTTCTTTTTTAATATCACCCCGGATAACGGAAAGATTAAAGACCTGAATGAAGTGGGAGATGTATAAGCGGGCATTATGTACTATTTGTTGATAGCGTTTATTTGCAGAAACCTGGCTCTCGAGTGTTTGTTGATATTGAATCAACTGTTTTTCGAAAATGCTGAGATATGTCTTGGCTTCGTGAAGGGTTTTATAAGCGATAACCTGTTCTCCAAAATTTTGTTTATCGGCTTGTTGGATCGCTGCACGCAAAGCGCGCAAACGAGCTTGATCTGTATTGGGTAATCTTCGGTAAGGCATGTTATTTGCAATTTACAATTTGCAATCTACAATTGAAAAAAAGTTTTCGAAATTGTAATTGAAAATTGGTATTTTTGAAATTGAAAATTCACTCTTGCCCGCAAAGATAAAAAATTATTCTTGTCGAAACATTAAATTCTCGGCTAAATTTCTCAATTCTTGCTTTTTATTGCTCAAAACAGCCACTTTTTCGAGTTTTGCGATGCCCTCTGTATAAAAAAACTGCATCTTGTCTTCGCAAATTTGTTTTACTCCGAGTTGATTGTAAAGCGAAGTTATACCTGTTATTTTGTCATTTCCCGATTTTTCATCCGAAATATTTAACCAATATTGCAAGGCAAGAGCATCGGAATCTTTCGCCAGTTTAAGCGCATTAATTAACAAATAAGTCTTCTTGTTACAAAGAATATCACCTCCTATTTTTTTCCCAAATTTTTCTTCATTGCCATACACATCCAACAAATCGTCTTTCAACTGAAATGCCAGGCCAATATTAATTCCAAAATCATAGAGCAACTGCGCATCCTCCTCTCCTGCTCCACCGATCCAGGCCCCGATCTGAAGTGAAGCACCCAGTAAAACGGCCGTTTTCAAACGGATCATTTCTAAATATTCATCTCCCTCAACTGTTTCACGTTGTTCAAATTCGACATCATATTGCTGGCCTTCACAAATTTCAGCTGCCGTTTGCGAAAACAGATCTAATGTTCGCTTCAAATGATTTACCGGTGTCTTGGCTATAAATTGGTAGGACGCAATTTGCATAACATCACCCGAAAGGATGGCAGTATTGTCATCCCATCTTTTGTGCACGGTTGGTTTTCCACGACGGACATCGGCCCGATCCATAATATCATCATGCAACAAGGTAAAATTGTGAAATATCTCCAGTCCGAGTGCCGGATTAATTGCGGGACGGACATCGTCTGAAAACAGGTTACAGGCCATCAGCGCTAATGCCGGACGAATACGTTTTCCTCCTAACGAAAGCACATAACCGATTGGCTCATACAATCCGTTCGGGTCTTTGCTCCAGTTGATTTTATTCAGCTCGGAGGAAATTAGTTGGGATATTTCGTTGAATGTTTTCATAAATTTAATTTTTGAAATCACAACTCAGGGATTAAATTAAAAGAGAAATTTTTCGTATTATATCTCAAAAAAATTTATGCATATGCGAAAGTAGTGATTAAAATTCATTCTCAATTATATCCGTCATCACATCTTTTATATCCAAACCGGCAGCGGCCACCTGTTGTGGGATAAAACTGGTGGCAGTCATGCCGGGAGTTGTATTTACTTCCAATAAATTAATCACATCACCTTCGGTTATGATGTAATCGATCCGAACGATTCCTTTACAATCCAGAATATCATAAATAGCAGAAGTTAGTTTCTGAACCCGATCTGTCAATGAATCATTGATTCGGGCAGGAGTAATTTCTTCCGATTCGCCTTTGTATTTGGCATCAAAATCAAAAAATTCATTATGACTTACCACTTCCGTTATTGGAAAAACAACCGATTTCCGGCTCGTTTTGTAAACTCCGCAGGTAAGTTCAGTCCCGGCCATAAAGGCTTCAATTAAAACTTCTTTGCCTTCGCTAAATGCTTTGGCGATGGCCGGCTGTAATTCGTCCTGAGTTTTTACTTTGGTCACACCAAAGCTGCTTCCACCCACGTTCGGTTTCACAAAGCAAGGTAATCCAGTTTTATCAATCACTTCCAAATTGGAAATTGATTTTCCGCTACGCAATAAAATAGACTCGGCCACTTTCACTCCAAAACCTTTCAGGTATTGGTTGCACATGAATTTATTGAAGGTTAGCGCTGACGAAAGCACACCACAAGATGAATAAGGTATGTGAATCAGGTCAAAATATCCTTGCAAAATGCCATTTTCACCCGGTGTGCCATGAATGGTAATATAAGCGAAGTCGAACACTGTTTTTTCTCCGTTACGCGAAAAGCTGAAATCATTCTTATCCAGTGCAATTTTCTCAGTGTCGGACCATTCAACTTGCCAGATAAGACCAACTATCGTCACAATAAAAATATTGTAACGTTCTTTATCCATAAAAGAATACAATCCGGCCGCACTCTTAAGCGATACCACAACTTCCGAAGAATCGCCACCGGCGACTATGGCTATGTTTTTTTTCATAAGACCCCCAACCCCTAAAGGGGAGTTAAATTAGTGTTTTTTTCAATTGTTTTTCCAATAAACCATTAAACCTCTTATTCCCCTTTAGGGGTTAGGGGTCTATTCCATATTTTGAGCATAATTTCTCCATTTCCCAATCAACTCCTGCATATCATCCGGCAATTCGCTTTCGAAATGCATAAATTCTCCGGAACGCGGGTGTACAAACCCAAGTGTTTTTGCATGCAATGCTTGACGCGGGCAAATTTCGAAGCAATTCTTGACAAACTGTTTGTATTTGGATGCTGTTGTTCCCTTCAAAATATCATGTCCACCGTACCGTTCATCATTGAAAATTGTATGTCCAATGTGTTTCATATGAACGCGGATCTGGTGTGTACGCCCGGTTTCTAAGCGGCATTCTACCAATGTTACATAAGCCATTCGCTCAATTACCTTGTAATGTGTTACAGCATATTTAGCAGCCGGATTTTCACCTTCGGGAAATACGGTGAACAACATTCTGTCGCGTGGATCACGGGCCAGAGCACCGATAATAGTACCTTCATTTTCCTTCACATTTCCCCAGACCAGTGCCTGATAACGCCTTTAAGTTGTCTTATCAAAAAATTGTTTTCCGAGATTGGATTTTGCTTCTTCGGTTTTGGCAATAAGCAATAAACCGGAAGTGTCTTTATCAATCCGGTGAACCAGACCAATACGCGAGTCGTTTGGATCAAACTCAGGATGATCTTTCAAGTGCCAGGCAATAGCATTAAGCAATGTGCCATCAAAATTACCGAATCCGGGATGTACAACCAAATCAGGTTGCTTATTTACAAGCAAAATATCATCATCTTCATACACAATTTTGATGGGAATATCTTGCGGGATTATTTCAAATTGATTCGGAGGATAAA
>JAQTOL010000020.1 GCA_028748945.1 Paludibacter sp. | reverse complement strand
GATCTTCTTAAATACGGATTCCCTTTTTCATCGAATGTTTCTCCGGAGATATTATAAGGAATTACCTCAAAATAACCCGGTCGGGAAATGGATGAGAAATAACTTAGCCGTAGATTCTGCTTTTTTGTAAGTTCGTATTTTAAATGCATTCCGGGCAGTACATCCATATAGGCCTGACTTCCGGATTTACCGATAAAAGTTTCGGGCATTGGAGTATTGTATGCCAATCTGGTTTGTTCAACCCGTACACCGGCCAGAATATTAAGTTTATCTAAAACTTTGGTCTTTATTTCTCCATAAAAAGCATCAACATCTTCAGAAACAGTATAATCATTTTGATTGACCGGGCTACCTAAATCGGCATTGTAACCTGAAAAGGCAAATTTGGCCTTGTCTATAGTCGTGAACAATTGAGGTGCATTATTCACAAAAACCGGATCGAGCGAATATTCATTGAAATAGTTTTCTCTGTTTTTATGCCTGTACATACCTCCTGCTTTCACTTCAGTATTTTCGAATAAATTTTCAGGCTTCCAGCTAATATTTAAATATCCGGCTAAATCCCGATCGGTGTTATGCATCCATTTATGAGTAATTCCCTGTAATATAGGACTATCAATATTGGTGCTGTTTGATTGTAATTCAACTTCGTCCGGTCTGTAGGCCCATGCTTTTGAATATGCCGCAGACCAATCCACAAAAACCCTGTCATTTATTGAATGTTTTCCCTGAAGTGTGGAATTATAAATTCGTTCCAACTGAGTTTGTGAACGGTCCTTTGTTTCAGTGTTTCCAACTCCGGTACTAAGAGAAGTAACTACCGAATGTCTCGAAATGTATTTATCCAGTTCAAAGTATGCATTGTACAAACTTAAAGTGTTGTTTCTGTTCAGTAGAAAATCAATCTTATTATGAATTCCTAATCGGTTTTGCTGTGTGGAATAAGTCCGGTTTTCCTTGGATTCAAAAGCAGGCAAAGTCCCCGGATTGGGTTGTGCTCTTGGAATCGTAACAAAGGCATCGGATCCACTGAAACTGTTTTGATTGCTTAATGAAAGAATTATTCCTAATTTACGATTGAAAAATCGGTCCCCAATGCTGAAACTACCATTAAAATTCGGGAATGGATGAATTGGATTGAATTTCAGGTTTTCAATTGGAAAATCAGTTGGTTTAACGTGATAGTTTGTACCGTACATTTCAGCCGGTGATTTTAAATTTACTACGCTTTTATCAAACGTGTAAAATGGTCTTTGTAAAAACAACGAATTATATCCTGCTGACCCGGTAACATTGACCAACAACCTGTCCGGTGCCTCTTTCAATTGCAGATTCATTGCACCACCGATTGCATCACCTTCCATATCAGGTGTCAAAGCTTTTATAACATCCAGATGAGAAATTATTTCAGCAGGAAATATATCCATTGGAACGTATCGGTTTTTATCATTGGGACTGGGGATTTTAATTCCATTTACAAGTGTGTAATTGTATCTCTTGTCCATTCCCCTGATAATAGCATATTGTCCCTCACCGCTATTCGCGGTCTTTTGAACAGTTACTCCTGAAACTCGTTGTAAAACATTGGCTACAGTAATATCCGGAGATAATTCAATGGATTTGGCGGGAATTACATTTAGCAAATTGTCGGCATTTTTCTCGGAATTTCTTGCAGACTGTGATGTTTCCCTGTCCAGCTGTGCAAACACTTCTACCTGATTGAGTGAGATTGCTTCCGGATCGAGTAATACATCGAGAATAATTACATCTTTATTTTGAGTAACCGTAATTTTTTTTTCCTGTGAAACATAACCCAGGTATTTGACAATAAAAGTATGTTGACCGGAATTGATTTTCTTAATACTATATGAACCATCAAGAGTAGCAACATCGTAAAAACCAGCATTGTTTTTATCAATAAAAATGGCGCCGGTTAATGGTTCATTTGTCTTCGAATCTAATATTTTACCCTTTAATATAGTAGCACTAATCGAATTAGAAATAATTAAAGCAAATAGAAATATAAAAAGGAATGGGGAAGTAAATCTGTAATACATCGTATTGATTATAGATGAATATATGTGCAACGAATAAACTGTTCAATAACTTCGCAAAATTAGATTGTCATCATTACAAAATGATTTTATAAAAGCTACGAAAGTGAGATAAATCAATTACAATGCAGCACAATTCCTGTTACAATACTATTAATATGAAAACATAAAATGAATAAAACTCACATATTCGCATTTAACACCAGACACATACCCGGAATTGAATTATATATCTATTTATTCTGACTTAAGGAAATTGTAGAGCTTGCACCCCAATTTATTACTGAGTAAGTTCCGGATTGATTCCAAAAGCATTCACGGACGGTTAGCAATTGGTTTCGGGCATCGAGGGATAAAACCTGAAAAGACAATTTTGTTTCATCTGTTTCAGAAAATTCTCCTTTCATAGGAGAATCGACTCTGAAAACTTTAATATCCAGATTACCATCGGGACCAACAAAAGTGTAAAACTGATTGTAATTAGTATGACCATGAAAATAGGCCTTAATATTCGGATGATTCTTAAAAAAAACAGCCAATTCCTTTTGTAAAGCAAGACTTCCCCTGAAATTTTCTTCCACTTCGTTTTCGTAATTCTCATTCATGCTGTGATTACCCAACGGATTGGTAAAATGAGTCGGTTCACCTGCAATTGGATCGTGAGTAAAAATGAGTGCTGGAGTATTAGAATCAATGGGGGACAAATCTTTCTCCATCCATATTTGTGCAGCAGAATCGGGCCACATGGTTATAAACATAAAATGAATTCCATCAATATCTTTCGAAAAATTTGGTTTATCGGAACTGTAATTATAATTCCGGAATGTTTTTTGTGGAATTGGATGCAACATCAAATTATAGATGTTAACCATCACCGAGTTATCGGTAGCCGGATTTAATGTTTTAGAAAAACCAATTGCATTAGCGACATCGTGATTTCCACATGTAAGTAAGAATTCCGCTTCGTTATTTTTTTTATTTTTCAAATGAATCCCTTTTAAATAATCAGTTTCGAATTGATTCCACGAAACAGATGCCGACTGGATACCAGACTGTTGCCTGTTGGAAATATCACCATTAATGGCTACATAATCAATAAAACCTACTTTTCTCCCTGCATTTATTCCTTTATCCTGCGGAAAAACAGCTTCAGGAAGTAAGTTAATCTGACTGACCATTGCTTCATTGACAACATTAGCGTCGACGACTTTTCCTCTAAATGCCCTTTTTAGACCATAATGTAAGTCGGAAGTAAAAACAATCTGTGAAATATGATCTGTATCTGACAGTTGCCCTATTGGAGATGGGATGAAGACATTTACCGGTGATGATGCCTCCGACTGCTTGCAGGAATAAAAAATTAAACAATTAAACAAGCTGAAAATTAAACTTGTACTAATTATTTTTGTTTTATACTTTATCGACATTGGATTTGATGTATTGAAGTCACTTAAGCCGGCAGATTGCTAATAAAGACGCAAAATTAGTTTCAGTTTGTATCAAATATATTTAGAAGCCATTACGCAGAGATTAAAAAATAAATAAAGCTATTTATTTACTTAATCCGATACATAACATCATATTGTCGTAATACATGTTACATTTCCGCAAAAACCGGGATATTTAATGGGTTTTTAAACTGAATTTGAATTTTAAAGCTTATTTTTGTTTTATGACTAAGCAACAATCAAAATAAATATCAATCTTGTATTTCAGCACCAGCATATAAAATGACAAAGAAAACCAAGAGTATCAAGACCATAAACCGTGATGTCAGTTGGATGTATTTCAACCGCAGGATTCTCGACGAAGCATCCAACCAATCCAACCCCTTGCTTGAAAGGCTTAGTTTTTTAGGTATTTATTCCAATAACCTGGATGAATTTTTTCAGGTGCGGGTGGCTACTTTACGCCGGATTATCGAGATTGAAGAGAATATGCGTCATTTAGATTCCGATTCGAAAAAAGCCTTAAAAAAAATACTGAAACTAAACGAGATCTATTCTAAAGATTTTGAATCTATATTTCTGGAATTGAATGAAGCTTTGCAAAAAGAAAATATTTATTGGGTAAATGAGTCCGGATTATCGGAAGATCAGAAACAATTCATCAATACATTCTATACGGAAGAACTGATGAATTCACTCTTTCCTGTTTTGATAACAAGAATGAAATATGAACCTGAACTGAATGATAAAAGTATCTATCTGGCTGTCAAAATATCAAATTCATCTGACCAAAAGAAGAACAATAAAAAAGAATATGCTTTAATTGAAATTCCTACCGGCGAGTTTTCCCGTTTTATCGTTTTGCCAAAGAAAGATGAGAAAATTTGCATCATGTTTATTGACGATGTTATCCGTTTTTGTTTGCCCAAAATATTCTCTCAGTTCAATCATGATAAGTACGAAGGATATACGATAAAATTCACCCGCGATGCGGAGATGGACTTTGATAATTCGGCCTACCAAAGTGTTTTCGATAAAGTCTCCAAAGGATTGAAAAGCAGAAAGAGCGGACTGCCGGTTCGTTTTGTTTACGACCGTGAAATGCCATCTGATCTTTTACGATTTACGGAGAAACTCCTCAGAATAGATAAAAACGATATCCCCGTCAGTGGAGCCAGGTATCACAATCTCAAAGACTTAATGACTTTTCCTAAACTCAAGGAAAATTTGAAATTTGAGAATCATCCACCGGTTCCTATTCCGGCATTTGATAAATCGATAAGTCTCATCACTTTAATACGGAATAAAGATCAATACCTGCACTATCCTTACCATAGCTTCGACTACTACATACGTCTTTTGCGCGAATCGGCCATCAACCCGGAAGTAAAAGAAATCAAAATAAGTATTTACCGTCTGGCTAAAAACTCCAAAGTGATAAAAGCATTAATTTGTGCCGCTTTGAATGGAAAAAAAGTCACGGCAATTGTAGAGCTTTTAGCTCGTTTTGATGAAAAGTCGAACATAAACTGGGCAAAAAAAATGCAGGATGCCGGCATTAAAGTCATTCTTGGGGTAGAGGGTTTGAAAGTGCATTCAAAACTGACTCATATCAAAGCGCGCAACGGGAACATTGCCTGCATTGGTACCGGAAACTTCCACGAGGGAACAGCCACCGTATATACCGACTTCACCCTGATGACCGCCCATAAAAGCATTGTTGATGATGTAGAAAACGTGTTTGAATTTCTGGAACAGCCTTATTTAAACCCTGCTTTCAAACAGTTGATTGTTTCCCCTCAGTTTATGCGGAAAAAAATTATGAGTCTGATCAAAACAGAAATTGAAAATGCAAAGAAAGGGTTACCGGCTTATATTTATTGCAAAATCAATCATGTAGTCGATGAAAAAATAATTGAAAAACTGTATGAAGCTTCCAGTGCCGGAGTACAAATTAAACTGTTGGTTCGCGGGAACTGTTCGCTGGTTACCGGTGTACCGAAAATAAGTGAAAACATTCAGGTGATTGGTATTATTGACCGTTATCTGGAGCATTCCAGAGTCATGATTTTTGCTAATGGAGGCGAGGAACGTTACTTCATAGGTTCGGCCGATTGGATGCAGCGAAACCTGGATTACAGGGTGGAAGTGTACACACCGGTTTATGACCCGAGATTCCAGAAACAATTAAAAACCGTTATTGAATTCGGATTGAAAGACAATGTAAAAGGACGCATTGTGGACGGAACGGGCAATAACCGGTTGAATGCGGGTGAAAACGAATCTCCTTTCAGGTCGCAGGAAGAAATTTATACTTTTTACAAAAACAATTACACAAGAAATTTACAGGATAAGAAACAAGAAAATATTTAAATAATCATTCCCAAACAAGTATCAATTATGAACAGTCTTCAATTTGCAGCTATAGATATCGGATCCAATGCCGTTCGGTTATTAATTATGAGTATTGTACCCGGTAATGCTGAAGAATCATTCGACAAAACACTGATGATTCGGGTCCCTTTGCGTTTGGGACAGGAATCGTTTGTCGATGGTAAAATAAGCGACCTAAAGGCAAAAAATCTGATCCGGCTCATGAAAGCTTTTAAACATTTGTTGAAAGTATATGATGTAACCGACTACAGGGTTTGTGCAACAGCTGCCATGCGTGAAGCCAAAAACTCCAAAGATCTTGTGAAAGAGATCAAAAAGGAAACCGATTTGAAAGTTGAAATTATTGATGGACACGAAGAGGCAATGATTATTTACGAAAGTCATTTTTATTACAACTTAAACGAACATCAAAATTATGTTTTTGTGGATGTGGGTGGCGGAAGCACGGAAATAAGTCTGTTGGTAAACGGCGAACTGGCACAATCAAAATCCTACAAGATAGGAACCATCCGTTTACTGAACGACAAAGTCGAGAGTGGAGAATACGATATGTTACACCATGATTTACTGGAACTGAAAAAACAATATCAAATCAATGATATTATTGCTTCGGGTGGAAATATTATTAAACTGAATGCACTGGCAAAGACCCGTACCGGACGTAAATTTCCACTTACCGCACTTGAAGCAATTACCGCAGAATTGAAGCAATACAATGTGGATGAACTGATTGAAAAGTACAAACTTAAACCTGACCGGGCCGATGTGATTGTGCCTGCAGCAAATACCTATATTGATGTAGCACAAAGTGTCGGAGCAAAGAATTTTATTGTCCCTAAAATCGGTCTTATCGATGGCATAATCCACATGCTCTACGTAAAGTGGAAAGAAAAAAAGAGGAAAGATACTGAACTGTTGGATTAGTCGTTTTAAATAACTTTCCCAAAGTTACAAACCTTGGGAAAGTTATTACCGGCTATTTTTCGTTCAACAATATATCTTTCGATTTCAATAAAGCTTCTTTTTCCGTTGTGGAGATATCAGGATACTTCAAGTCCAGCTTTTTTAATTCAGTGCAAATGATTTTCCCTACAAGATAGTGAGTATACCACTTATTATCAGCAGGAATAACAAACCACGGAGCTGATTTTGTACTGGTATTCGCAATGGCATCTTCGTAAGCCGACTGATAAGCATCCCAAAAAACCCTTTCTTTCAGGTCGGCAGTCGAAAATTTCCAGTTCTTTTTCGGATCCTCAATCCTATCCAGGAAACGTTGCTTTTGCTCCTCCTTCGAAACATGTAAAAAGAATTTCAAAATCGTGACATCATTCTCCACCAAATTCTTCTCAAATCGACAGATTTGTTTATAACGTTCATCCCAAAACGATTTATTCACATCTTTTACCGATGCTATGCCGGCATGTTTTTCGTTTAAAATAAACTCCGGATGAACTTTCGTTATCAATACATTTTCGTAGTGTGAACGGTTGAAAATACCAATTTGTCCCTTACCGGGTAACGCGATATAATGTCGCCAAAAATAGTCATGATCTAATTCAGCGGCTGTAGGTGACTTAAAATTACTCACACTTACCCCGGCCGGATTTACTCCCGACATAATATGCTTAATGGTTCCATCCTTGCCCGCCGCATCCATTGCCTGAATAACAATTAAAACCGCATGTCGGTTTTCGGCATACAAAACATCCTGTAGTGCCGCTAAATCTTCAATATCATTCCGTGTCAACATTTCACCTTCCGCCTTATCCATGCCCTTGTTTTTCACTTCGGCTGGGTAATCGGATAATGAAAATTTCTTTCCTTCGGTAACCCTGAAATCATCTATATCAAATAACTCTTTCTTCCCCATAAATATATATTTTATAATAAGCTGATTGAACTGCTTTTCTCAAAGAGTGCTTAGTAATTATTGTTTTACATCTGTATCGTCTACCTTATTATTCCTGGCTACTTTCCTGACAACCGTTTTGGCTGCAACTTTCGGGTTTCTCTTCGCCGTCACTTTTTCAGTCGGAGAAGTTACCTCTTTCGTTTTGGCAATTGTTGTCTTTGTAGCTCTTTTAGGAGCCGTAGTTAGAGACTCTTGCTTCGCGACTGAAACAACTTTTTCTTTTTTCCTGACTGTGTTTTTTATTACAGGACTGTCCGGAACCGACAGAACATTTTCAATGAACGGAATATCCGCTTGCTCTTTAACCGCAATAATATCGTCAAGCAATTTTTTCGGTTGTTGCTTTAAAGAGTCAATAACATTCATTAAATCCTGGTCGTTAGACTTTGAAGCCGGCTCATCGGGTTTAATTTTGTCTGCATCCAAACTTAGGGCATCATTATTCAGACTGATGACATCATGGCATACCTGAATAAGCGTTTCCAGTTCATGGTCAAACTTTTCAATCAGTGTCTTTTTATTATTTTCAAATATCCCGATAATTTCCCCGCTATTCAATTTTCGCTTCTTATAAAACCGTTTTATTCCATCCATTAGAATTTCATAATCCTGAATTTCGCCCAGTAAATCCTGATAGTCTTTAATCCTTTCGAGTCTGGCATCATCCGCATTTTCGATGGTCAGAAGAATTTCAGCAACATAACGGAACTTCTTAAATTCTATCCTTATTTTATGAATATCGCAGGCATAATCAGTCCTTCTGTCCTGGATTTTTTTAATGAGTTTGGCAAGCGATTCGTTTGCTTTTTTATATATTTTCGATTTGACAACCTGCGGCTTTTTCTTGATGGAAGGAAAAACAAGTGCTTTCTTTTTACAAAACCGGATCACTTTATCGCTGGTTTTTGATTCTATTGCTTTCAAATATACCAGATAATCAGCTGTTTCAGTACCCGGTTCCACACTTTCCAACTTTAATATCTGAACCTGAATATCACGTAACTGTCCGAATAACTTAAATGCTTTTTCTCCGTTTTTTACTTTGGACGGCTTCACCCTGAAAGCAGCAAGAACCGGGAAGATTCGTCTCAGAGTAACTCTCTTATCATGAATATCCTGTTCCGATGTTCCTTTTTCAATTTCCTTGTAATTCATCACAAGTGAATTGTATCGCTTATTGATTTTGTCCATAATATATTGATTTAATGTTATTTTGTGTCGATCAGGGAATTTTGTTCATATTTCATTTCCCGGCTCTCTCTTTAGCAGGATTTCCTTTATTGAATTTCATTTTTATGCCCACGCTCTTCAAAGTTTTCTTTATTCGTTTTTTATGTTTTACATTAAATGATAAGTTATACAGAAAATTTTGCATCAAATCCGCATCTTTTATCAGTTCGGAATATTTATCGTGTTTAATTTTTTTATTACTATGATAACAGATGGCATTTTTGATAATTTCTATTTCTTCTAAGTTGAAAACCTCCAGTTTCCGCAACAGATTTTCGGCTTCGGCAGCTCCCAGCGTGGCATGTTCTTTTAAATAACCGTGTTTGTAGGTATAAATATCGTGTAAGAGTCCAATGATTGTGCAGAGCTCAATATCCAGTCCCCGTCTGATAGCCAGTAATGTACAGTTTTGCGCCACGCCATACAGATGAACATAGCCTTCGCGCCGTTGTTCAGTGTCTGGTTGATTCAGCAGGATAGTATTCACTTCCTGCCTGATTAATTCTATTCTGTTCTTGTTTTCCATAATACTTATAAAACCCTTTTTAGTCACTTAATGTTCGGAAATGGAATAAACGGATGAAATAAATGCGGATAACTGAAATCCGTCCGACTGCTTAATGCGGTCAGACGGATACGGTAAAAAGAGTTTTGTGCAGAAAGTTATGTCGTTGATTCTATTTTGATCCTTTCCGGTTCAGCGGTTGAAATCCTACAACTTCAGTTTAGTCCTTTTCATTTATCCTGACAAAGGCAGCATGAACCGGAGGAGGGCAGGATGTCGAGGTTCCCCGGCAGGCAACCCAGAGTACTTCGTTCAGGTCGCTGTCTTTCACACGGTCTTCCTTGCTGAAATCAAAGGTTTCACTTTTTCGTTGCCAGACATTATACGCCCGGTTAATTTCAAAAAGATTCGTCTCCGCCGGAACCGAAAGGAAAGGAGGATGGTTGGCTTCGGTATTGAAACAACGCCACATAGGTTCGGCAGCCGCATCGTACTGGCTCATGGGTGGCAAACCAAGGATTAGTTCAATAGTTCTCAGGACGGAAGTAGTGGAATAAGCTGTGTGATCTACAAAAGATTGTTTCACAAATCCTCCGGCGACATAAGTGGTACTCCGGTGTGCATCTACATGATCGGGGCCGTTTTGTGAGTCATCTTCCACAACGAAAACGACAGACTCTTTCCATATCGGACTTTTACTCAGGTATTCGACAAATAATCCTACCGCCAGATCGTTATCGGCTACTTCCGCGAAGGGAGTCGGGCGACCGATTTTCATTCCTTCGGTATGATCGTTGATAAAACGAAGCGTATTCAATTGCGGAACCTGATGAATGGAAAGCAATGAATCAAAATCCTGCTTCCACTGTCTGAAACGGGTAGTGTCCATCACCGTTTGATCCCAGCTGGTGTAGTACGGACAAAAATGATTTTTTAGAACCGGCAGGTTCGGTTTGTAATCATCGGCAAACTCACCGTAAGTACGGTAGCTTACATTATTTCTCCGGCAAAAATCCCAGATAAAACCATCTTTATTGTTGGCCATTTTCCGGTGTCCTTCGGCATCGTAATTTCCGCCGCGATCACCGTAAAAAGTAGGCCACGTTTTCTCAAGGTAATCATTGGAATAAGCCCCTAAACTCCAGTTATGTCCGTCCGCACTCACTTCGGCATCATTATAGAAATTATCCAGCAAAACAAATTCCGATGCCAGTTTATGTTGGTTTGGCGTGTATTTCCGTCCGAAAAGGACCAACGAAGTATCTCCGTTACCCTGCGGCATATCACCCAGCACCTGATCGTAAGTCCGGTTTTCCTTGACGATATAAAAAACATATTTGATGGGTGATGCATCGCCTACAGTCATCGGAATGGGATTGCCTTTCATGCCATCCGCTTTGGTTTCCTTTTCCTTATTGAATGCTGTATTTTGGTACACCTGTTTAGTCCAGTCTGCCAGTTGTTTTTCGTCCGGTTTGGAAATTAGACCCAAGGTACCTTTGAAGAGTCCTGCAATGTATTGTTCTTCTTCAGTTTCTTTATTGACTCCTTTCTGATATTCCACTTTGTTTTTTTCCACGGCAGGATTAGGTCCTCCGGGATTTGGCAACGAAGTCAGCCCTTTGCCGTTCGACACCAAAATCCGGTTGCCTGCCAAACGTACACAATCGGGATACCAGCCGGTAGGGATAAATCCCAGACTCTTGCTTTCGCCGGGCGAGGAAACATCGAAAACCGCGAGGCAATTATTATCGGCATTGGCTATGTAAAGTGTTTTGCCATCAGTTGTCAACGCAACACCATTGGTGGTGGATCCGGCTAAGGTTGTTGGATAAAGGGCTGCATTGAGGGTTTCGACTACTTTTCTTTTTTTCAGGTTGACTACTGAAACCGAATTATCATCCGAATTGGCAACATACAACCATTTAGCGCTTTTATCCATTGCAATATCGTTCGGGTGGTTTCCCACAGCAACCACTCCTTCCTTTTCTAAGTTAATGGTGTTGAAAATATCAATTTTAGCACCACCCCAGCAACTACAATACAATTCATTCCTGTCGGGAGACAAAATACAGGTATATCCTTCTCCGTCCAACGGAAGTTGTTTGATGATTTTCTTTGTTGCCGTGTTCAGCACATACAACGAGTTATCATCCTTCGTGACAACGTACAGTCTGTTTGCCCTTTCGTCGACCGCTAAACCCGCTACTGAAATCTTCGCCAGGGGTTGTCCCAACCTGATCGTGTCCCGGCAAATAAGTTGATCGTTCCTTATCTCGAAATGGAGTATAAAGTTGTCGTACCCGCCCGATGCATACAGGTTTTTCTCCGAATCGCCAAACGCCAGACCAAGCCAGGCTTTGCCCACTTTGTATGTATCGGTGACTTTATGTGTTTTAAGACTGATAAGTTGAATGGATTGCGTACTTTCGCCATTATTTGTCACTGCGGCATATTTCAATCCCGGCGAAACGGCAATATTCAGGGGAAGATCGCCCAGCGGAATCTGCTCCCCGGCGGGACTTAAACTCCAACCGTTGGGAAGCCTGATAACCTGGCTTTGTTTTAATTGTGACTGCAATACGACCGGACTGTATATCACGATCAGAGCCATGAAAATCCATTTCAGATACCCTGTCCTGAAATAATATTGTGAACCTGATTTCATACGTAAGAATTTATTTGAAGGGTTTGTTCAAACTAAATGCCGAGGAAACAAAGGGAAGGTACCTGCAACTAAAATTATCCGCTTCCATTTACGAATAATACGTAAATGGATACAATGTGGTACGTCAGGCACTTTATTGCAATCAGCATACGATTGCAATTGTTTCG
This sequence comes from Paludibacter sp., assembly GCA_028748945.1. Taxonomy (GTDB): domain Bacteria; phylum Bacteroidota; class Bacteroidia; order Bacteroidales; family Paludibacteraceae; genus Paludibacter. Next base: position 3,524 of record JAQTOL010000020.1, on the reverse strand, counting down.
CTCTCATTCGGATTTAGTTATTCCTGAATTTATAAACCTGCAGAATTAAACAAAATCAGTTTTAAGCCGGTTTTGCAGTATTTTCAACCTTCTGCTTTTTCTCCTTTTTTGTTTTTTCCTTTTTAATTTCAGGTAAATCCTTCGTTATTTTCATGGCAACTTTGGATTGTTCAATGGCCTGCTCCCTGACTTCCTGAATCATTTCCTTTTTGGTTCTGACTTTCTCCTTTAAGGTAATCAGTTCCTTTTGCAGTTTGACTAATTTCCGGACTGTCTGATCAAATGTTTTTACAAATTCGGTATCCTGTCCTTTTTCCTTTAGAAAATCAACACTTGATTTCAATATTTCTGCAAATTCAATTGCCTTTTCCGCTTTTTCTTTTTTACTTTTCATATTGCCCCTTTATTGTTAACGATATTACAATCATGTTACGTTTATATTACATTAATGTTCAGATAATTAAAATGATTAATCTTTCCGAAAGTAAATGCAAACATACAAATAAATTTGTAATTAATGCTGCAATTTTCACTCTTAAAATTAATTTACGAAGCATTTTTTAGCCTGATCAAACTTTCAACGATGGCTCATTGCTGGTTGATTTTCAGAATCAATCGCTTCTTCAGTCAGAACTCGTCCTCTCTTTTTAGATCCGGATCTTCTATTTCAGGTTCATTTACACTGTCAATAACCTCTTTTTTGTCTTTCTGATTCCGGACCATCATGTAAATAATTGAAGCCAGTAAACTGATTAGAACGACTGCAATAACAATCCATTTAATATCCATGGGAATTAATTTTAAATAACCGGTTAAGTAAGAGTACAAATATTTATATCTTATATAACATTCGGAATACGATTAAAGTTGGTGAGAACCAATTATTTCAATCGAATTCCGAAAGCGTGCGTATAAAACAAGTTTATATGCGCACAATACCTTATGCCGGGGCTTTATGGGTCACATAGTTGAACTAAACTTTTGTTTTTCTTTTTTACAAATCAACTGAATGGTCCATTTGCCTGTTTGCGCTGATGGTGGAAGTCCTCCACCCGGGAACAGCCATTGACCGGCCATATAAAAGTTCTGAAGTTTGGGAAGTTGCATTTTCAGGGATTTCATCATATTATCTTTCGAAGGCATAAATCCTTCATACGCCCCATCTTTTACGCCCGTGTATTTCACGTCGGTTTTAGGAGTTGCCACATCGATCACCTCAATAAATTCCGATATGCCCGGATATATTTTGTCAAGACAGGCGGTAGCATCTTTCTGAATCTGTTTCTTTTCGGCCTTGTATTCTTCCGCTTCCATATTTTCCCATAACTTCCACGGACTGTCATATCGCAGGACGATGGTTGTTTTTCCTTCGGGTGCCATCGTAGAGTCATAGGAATAATTCATTACAGAATAACCGTTTTCCAGTTTTGTTTTCCCTATTATCATGTCTTTCGATATATTGATAATAATCGGAAACTGAGACGGAATATCTTTTTTTACGCCGAAAGAAACCTGCACGATGGGGGTGAAAAGTTCCCAGTTTTTATAGGCAAAATCAATTTCCTTTGAGATATATTTCGATTCAAGCATCTTGAAAATAGTCGAGTAGCCATCGGCAGCACTGATGACATAGTCCGCCGGAACAGATGTTCCATCGCTCAGCAGTACGCCTTTTGTAACATTATTCTCAACAATAACTTTTTCAACTTTCTTGCCATACGATAATTTACCACCGAGTTTCACAAATTTTTCCACCATGCGTTGGGCCAGCGGATAAGACCCGCCTTTGATATAGCCTGCGTTTTTTTGATTGAACCAGCCCAGCATAAATATAAATGCCAAAGCGGAGAAATCGCGGTTGCCATACAAGGAAAAGAAAACCGATTTGATCCGTTCGTTTTTTAAATTTAGTTTATCGAAATATTCCTGACAGGTCAGCCTCCCGAATTTCCGCACCACATTCATTACCGGAAGCATTTTAGGTAAGATTTTGATATAATCGAGCGGGCTGCGCAATTCGGGTGCCAATGAAAAGGGTTCCAGCAAGGCGCTTTTTCGCATTTCGGTGCACATTTTTTGAATAGCTGCTTTATCTTCGGGAGCTATATCCATCAGGTATTTCTCCCAACGGTCGATATTGGAATAGATGATAAACTCATTCCCATCGTTATCCAAAATCCGTGAATGAACTTCGTGGTCGATGATTTCGGTTTCGTTATTGATTACATTCGTTTCCTTCCATATTTCGTGGAAAGCTCCCTTTGAAGTTCCGACCAACCAATGCAGGCAATAATCAAAACGATACCCCTTTCGATCCCAGGCTGTACATTGTCCGCCGGCAATACTGTGCATTTCTATTATTTCCGTTTCAAAACCATTCATGACCGAATAAATTCCGGCCGACAATCCGGCAATTCCGCCTCCGATGATAACTACTCTTTTACGCATAACCATTCTTTTTAAAAAATTATTATTGGGTGATGGCATTATTTCGAAACAAAAGTAATTCACAAGATATTTCAACTAAAATTAAAATCGATGAAACAGCTGTTTAAGCCGATGAACCCAACGATAAATCTGTTTAATCCTAATTCTATAGCAGGTATGCGTGCTGATTCTGCACATGAGTCCAACAATCGAAGTGTTGAACAGCGGGGTGGATAGAGTAAAAAAGGGGATGTATCAAAAGACTGTCTGCCGTTGAAAATACTTACAGATTGTAAGTACAGCCTGTAAGGCTAATATATACCAGCCCAGGGTGAAGCCTTGGGATTCAGTGAATAGAATAGGTTTTCGGGCTGTAAGCCCGGCATAATATATTGAAATAAAATATATTGCACATTCTGGGCGCAAGCTGTATTTGTTGCATTAAACCCAACGCGTCACTTCGTTTTGCATTGGGCTGGTTAGAGGGCTTGCAGCCCAAAGAAATTTTCAATTTGAAAGATGAAAAAAATGAGGATGAACTTTTGATGGCTCCGTATATTCTGTGTATTTTCAGTTCATAAATAATGGGAACTTACGAAAGTCGTATAATTTTCAGGATAGCACCCAGCGAATTATGTGACTTTTTTGTTCAATTACTCAGATTCAAATCTTTATTATCTTTTTAGTTACAGATCCTTGTTTTGAATACAAATACAAAAAATAGACTCCTGCGTTGTATTTCGTCATATCAATATTATTTTCAGGGCTTTCGGGTTTCAAAAGGAGTAGCTCATCGCCATTAACTGTGAGTAAACGAACTTCAGCCGGTGACCCGGGAAGGGTAAAATTGAGCCTATCTTTTACCGGATTGGGATAGATGCTGAATTCAGTAGCAACATCCCGAAAAGGGACGGATATACCAGCTGTTTCGATACTTCCGCTCACAGTAATATTTGAACTCCCGCTACTATGATATCCCTCGGTTTCCATAATCTGATAATCCCACACAGAACCCAGGTTCATTCCCTTAGCCTTCCAGGCAGCAACGTGGTTGGCAAAGCTTACTGTTCCGCTCGATCTCTTCGAAGTGCGTACAC
>JAQTOL010000019.1 GCA_028748945.1 Paludibacter sp. | reverse complement strand
AAGTAACGGAGTTGGCGTATAAACACTTAGGAAAAATACGATTAGGTGAAACCGGAACGTTATTTTAGACCTTAAAGAGGGAATAAAGCTAAAATTATTTTCATAATTAAACCTTTAAATTTTTTGAATATGAACGAATTGATTGTTGTAAGATCTTTTAGCAGTTCAATTGATTTTGAAATGGTTAAATCATATTTGGAATCTTTCGGAATTGAATGTTTCGGAAGAGATGAATTTGTAAACCGTTCCTACTTTGGAAATGTAAATGGTGGTGTTAAACTGGAAGTTTATAAGGAACAAGCCGAAGAGGCCATCAAACTTCTTTACGAAGGTGGTTATCTGAAAGCAGAAGACTTTGAACCTTCAGCAGAAATGAAACTGACAGAAAAAGTGCTGAATTTTTTCAAAAGGAAATAGAATATATTTCATATAACTTGAAAATAAAACCTTGTAACTGATTTATGGCACAACAAATGAAAAAACTGGCGAAGGAAACCGCCCTATATGGAGTTAGCAGCATTTTGGGGAAATTCCTGAACTGGTTGATGGTTCCGCTTTATACTTATGTTCTGGCAAGTTCAGCTGATTATGGAATTGTAACCAATTTATATGCCTGGACAGCTTTATTATTGGTCATGCTTACTTATGGCATGGAAACCGGATTTCTCCGATTTGCCAATAAAAATAAGGAAGAAGCCGGTAAAGTGTACAGTACAACATTGATTACAGTTGGAACAACATCTTTCATTTTTGCAATGATTTGTATATTTTTCTCGCATCCTATTGCTAACGCAATGGGTTACAAGAATCATTCAGAGTTTATAGCCTTGCTGGGAACAGTTGTAGCCATGGATGCTTTTGGCTGCATTCCTTATGTTTATTTACGGTTTAAGAATCGACCGGTGCGATTTGTTTTTCTAAACTTATTCGCTATCGCAGTAAATATCTTTTTCAATATTTTCTTTTTGGTTATTTGCCCTTGGTTGGCAGTGAAAGCACCTTATCTGATAAATTGGTTTTACAATCCCGATTATGGCGTAGGTTATGTATTCATTGCCAATATATTCTCTACTGCAATGGTAACCATTGCTTTATTGTTCGATGTATTTGTGGTTAAATTCGAGTTTGACAAAGTATTACTTAAACAAATGCTCAAATACTCATTGCCATTGGTTGTTTTGGGAATTGCAGGAATCATGAATCAAACGCTGGACAAAATTCTTTTCCCATTTTTGATGCATGGAAAAACTGGTGCGTCTGAGTTAGGAATTTATGGAGCTACATCGAAAATTGCCTTGGTTATGTTAATGTTTACTCAGGCTTTCCGTTATTCCTACGAACCGTTTATATTTGCTCAAAAGAAAGATAAAAACAGTCTGGAAGCATATGCCGATGCCATGAAATACTATATTCTGATTGCGCTGTTTATTTTCTTGGGAATGGTGCTTTACATGGATATCTTTAAATACGTTATTCAACGCAATTATTGGGCAGGGCTAAAAGTGGTTCCGGTAGTGCTGTTTTCGTTCATTTTCCAAGGGGTTTTCTTCAATCTCTCACTCTGGTACAAACTTACAGATAAAACCATGTATGGAGCCTGGTTTTCTATTCTTGGAACAATTATCATTGTGATTTTGAATGTGGTTTTAGTTCCTGTTTATAGTTATATGGGTTGTGCATGGGCAGCATTTGTTTGTTATTTAGTTATCATGGTCGTTTCATATTATTTTGGACAAAAACATATGCCGATAAAATATGACCTCAAAACAATCGGGCTATATACCGCTGTGACAATTGTGCTTTACGGAATAAGCACGTTCATTGACACGCCTTACAAATTTGTAAATGTTGGACTTAAATCAATTTTAATGATCGGTTATTTAGTTTTATTGGTTAAACGCGATTTCCCATTACGCAGTATACCTGTAATCAATAAATTCTTCAAATAAAATTGGTAATGAGTAAATTGCATATTATAACACCTGTAAAAGACTCGCTGGATACAACCTTGCGAACTATCGACAGCATAATGAAATCAAAGATTTCCGTTGATTTTAATTATACGATTTACAACGATTTTAGCTCAAATGAAACAACTGAACAATTACAATTTGAGTCTGATAAACAAGGATTTAATTTAGTAAATCTGAAAGATATTACCAGTCATCCTTCGCCAAATTACTTATTGGTGTTGCAAATGGCTCAACAAAAAGCCATTGATGAAAATGCCCATCTTTTGATTATTGAATCGGATGTGATAGTAGAAAAAGATACCATACAAAAAATGGTTTTTTCTGCAACAAATCTTCAAAAATCGGGAATGATAGCTGCAGTAACAACTGACGAAAACCATAATATCAATTTTCCATATTTATATGCTCAGAAATTTGACCCGGGAATAATTAATACCAGAAAAAGACTTAGTTTTTGTTGCACATTAATGAGTACTGATTTTCTTACTTCGTTTGACTTCAAGAAATTAAATCCCGAAAAATCGTGGTACGATGTTTTTATTTCACATAAATCGGTTGAACTGGGTTTTCAGAATTACTTACTGACATCGTTACCCGTTTTGCATTTGCCACACAGCAGTCGTCCCTGGAAACAATTAAAATATACAAATCCTCTGAAGTATTATTGGAGAAAACTGATTAATAAACGCGATAAAATTTAATGACTGAAATCAATAAAAATATCGTCAGTATAATCATTCCGGCATATAATGCTGAAAAATACCTGAAAGAAACTGTTGCTTCGGCTTTGGCTTCTTCTTATCCATATTTGGAGATTATCATTGTAGATGATGGTTCAACGGATAATACACAAGAAGTTCTCGAAGCAATTTCTAAGGAGTATTCTTCAGTCAGAGTTTTTCAACAGAAAAACCAGGGCGTTTCTATTGCCCGTAATCTTGGAGTAGCCAATGCAAAGGGAAAATATCTGCTTCTGTTGGATGCAGATGATTTGATATCGGTTGATTATATAAAGAAAGCAATAGAAATTCTGGAACAAGACCCAAACGTAAAAATGGTCAACGGACTGGGTGAATTCTTTGGAGATCGACAAGGAAGCTGGAATTTAAAACCATTTAGCCGACATTTATTGGCACGAAAAAACATGTTATTTGTCAGCGGTGTTTTTCGTAAATCGGATTTCGACAAAACCGATGGATTTTGCCCCGAAATAAAGGGACCTGAAGATTGGGATTTTTGGATTTCGTTGCTAAAACGAGATGGAGAAGTTGTTCGCATCCCCGAAGTTTGTCTTTTTTATAGGGTACATTCAGGTTCAAAACGCATTGCAAACAAAAACCGTAAAAAAGAAGCAATAACGATTTTAAATAAAAGACATAAAGCCTTTTTTTATCGCGAATTGGGTGGAAAACTTCATTACAGGCGGACCTGGTCACGCTTATTTAATTTTTTTATTCAAATAATAAAGCAGGAGCATATTTTTGTAAATCCGGATTTTAAGTATTTGGATGAATTTGTTTACAATATCCCGGATAGCTTTGAAAATGATGGAAATACAATCCACGCCGGACGGAATACGATTAAAATATTTGAAGAAAAAGGCTATAAAATCGTTGTGAAATCGTTTCGGATTCCCATTTTTATTAACAGGATAATATATGGAGTTTTTCGGACATCAAAAGCACAGCGGTCATATAAGTATGCCGAAAAACTCATTAAAATCGGAATCGGAACTCCTGCACCGATAGGATATTACGAACAGCGAACCGTTGTTTTGTTTTCTAAAAGTTATTATGCCAGTCTTCAGTCGGAGTGCAATTATACTTTTAATGATCTGATTAACAATCAACAATTTCCCGATAGAAATGATATTTTGAAAGCAATTAGTCGTTTTACAGCCGAACTTCATGAAAAAGGAGTTTTGCACAGGGATTATTCGGCTGGAAATATTTTATTTCAACAAAAAGGAAACAAGATTGACATTGAAATTTTAGATTTGAACCGAATGGAATTTGGTAAAGTTGATTTGGAAAAAGGATGCAAGAATTTTGAAAGATTGAATATCGATAGGGAAAGTCTGACTATTATGGCCAAAGAATATGCAATTGTGAGAGGTTTCGATCAACAAACCTGCATTGAAAACGTTTTAAAAATGCGCTGGAGTAAACATCAGCAAAAGAAATAATATTGAATGAAAGTTACGGTAATAATATCTATTTATAATAATATCCCATTTTTGAAAGTTGTACTGGATTCGCTACAACTTCAAACTGAGAAAGATTTTGAGATTGTAGTTTCAGAAGATGGGGAGAATCCGGATGTGAAAACCTTTCTCAATCAATATCCGTTTTCCCAACCCTGGCAACATTTGACCCAGAAAGACGAAGGTTGGCGGAAAAATAAAGCCATGAACAACGCCATTCGGGCTTCAAAAGCCAATTGGTTGATTTTTATTGATGGCGACTGTGTTTTGCATCGAAAGTTTGTTGAAATGCATCTGCGATATGCTGATGAAAATTCAATATTGGCCGGTAAACGGGTAAAACTCGATGAAGCAAGTTCACAGCTTATTTTGAAAGATAGTTCGAAAATAAAATCTTTGCAAGAGCTATTAATTCGAAGATTATTCTTTGGACGAGGCGGATTGAGATACATCGAAGAGGGAATTTTTATTTCACCCGACGGATTAATGGGGTTTATTCCTAAAGTCAGGACTTTGAATCACCTAACCGGCAGCAATATGTCGTTTTCGAAAAAAGCAATTCTTTCTATCAACGGGTTCGACGAAGATTATGTGTTGCCGGCAGTTGGTGAAGATTATGACCTGACCTGGAGATTTGATTCAGCCGGTTTCACCCATAAATCGGTTCGTAATCTGGCTGTTCAATATCATTTATCGCACATTGAAAACTGGGTGAATCAGGATGAAAATATGAAAATCTGTCGCCACAAACAAATGGAAAACAATTACATTTGTCGGAACGGACTGGAAAAACGGATATAAAAACGCAAATTATGACTCAACCGTTAAGTTTGATAATTTCCTTCTACAATAAAATTGAATTGCTAAAGTTGATTTTTGCAGCTTTAGAAATTCAGACTTTTCGTGAATTTGAAGTCATCATTGCCGATGATGGTTCAACGCCGGATGTGGTTGATGAAATATCAAGGATCAAATCCAATTATTTCTTCCCGATAAAACATGTCTGGCACGAAGATAAAGGCTGGCAAAAAGATATTATCTTGAATCGTGCAATCGTAGCCTCCGAAGGAGAGTATCTGATTTTTATTGATGGCGATTGCATCCCTGAAAGACATTTTATTCAGGAACATATTGAATCAAGAGCTGATAATCAGATTGTAAGTGGTCGAAGAGTGATGCTAACCGAAAAGATTTCGAAGAAACTGACGGTTCAAAAAGTGCAGGATGGATATTTGAATTTTGTCGTTGGTTTTCCCTTGTTTTTTGAAACAGTATTTGAGGGTAAACGAACTTTCATGGAAAATATGATTCGGATACGGAATAAATTTCTCCGGCGTTTGTTTCTGAAGGATAGAAGGCGATATTTGTTGGGCTGTAACTTTTCGGTTTGGAGATTGGATCTGTTGAAAGTGAATGGTTTCGATGAACGTTTTGTTTATCCGGGAACCGGAGAAGATACAGATTTAGAAGGACGATTAAGCCGGATAGGAGTACATCCTGTTTCCAAAAAACATTTGGTCACTTTATTTCATTTTTACCATGTTCAATTCGATACAAATCATGAACCAAATAAGAAATTATTCAACGAAAATAATCTGAATAAAATCACTTTTACGCCGTTTGGAATTGAAAAAGCAAACTGATTTGAATGACAATTAATAAAAATGATTGAACAAAATAAACTATTTGGTATTGTAATCTGGTATTATCCTACATTAGAGAATGTTGATAATATAAATAGTTATATAGATAACGTTCATAAATTGATAATTATTGATAATTCGGATGTCGACAACTCAGCTCTTTTGTCGGGATTTGACAATTCAAAGTTATTATACATTGCCAATAAGGAAAACAGAGGAATGGCTGCAGCACTAAATCAGGGTTGTAGAATAGGAATAGATAGCGGAGCTGAATGGGTGTTGACAATGGATCAGGATAGTTCTTTTCTTGAAAATAATTTGTCAGCATTTCTTCAATACATGAATGAATATAGTGATTTTGATAAAGTTGCAATTTTTGCACCCATTCATTTCGATTCCCGTGAAAACAATGAAAAGCACAGTTTCGAAAATAAGTATTCAAAATTAAACTATACGATGACTTCTGGCAATTTATTGTCACTTCAAAAATTACTGAAGGTTGGTTTCTTTTTCGAAGAATTGTTTATCGATTGGGTAGATGAAGAGATGTGCATCAGAATCTGCAGGCTTAAATTTCAGATTGTACAAGTCAATCCCATTTTCATGGAGCATTTTGTTGGAAACGGGGCTGTAAAAACTACTTTCTTTGGTAAGACCAAGTATTTTTACGATTATGCTCCAATCAGATTTTACTATATTACCCGGAATGTTTTTATTTTAAGTAAAATGTATCCGGCCGATGCCAAAAGATTGAAAAAAAGATGGAAACGTTTGGTTCGTAAAACGGTAATTTACGATTATCGAAATAAAGCATCGAAACTTAAATACACAATTTATGGATTGTATGATTACTATTTGGGGATTACAGGACCATATAATCGAAAATTAAAACAGAAAATATCCGACTTTGAGAATATTAATCCGGAAGTTTCAATTTCATTATGTACCTATAACGGAGAACGCTTTTTAGCCGAACAACTTGAAAGTATTCTGAGTCAGGATTATTATAATATAACAGAAATCGTCTGTGTGGATGATAATTCCAGTGATGGTAGTTGGGAGATTTTGAAAAAATATGCTGAAAAGTCTGAAATTTTCAGGATATTCAGGAATGAATCAAATCTGGGATTTATAAAGAATTTCGAAAAAGCAATTTGTTTAACTACTAAACCTTACATCGCAATTGCAGACCAGGACGATATCTGGTATCCGACCAAGATTTCAAAACTCGTAAATGCAATTGGAACCAATTTGATGACTTATTCGGATAATGAATATGTAGATATAAATGGACGTTCATTAGGGAAAAAGTTTTCAGATAAACGCAATTTGACAACCTGTACAAATTGCTTAAACTTTGCACTACTAAATGTGATATCCGGTCATACGATTTTTATGAACAGAGATTTGCTAAACTATGCTATCCCTTTCAATTCAGAAATTCCACATGATCACTGGCTGGCATTTCATGCCTCACAATATGGAATAATTCCTGTTGTAAATGAGGCATTAGTTGGATACAGGCAACATGAGAACAATGCGTTTGGTGCCATTGGAGTAAATATTAGCGGGAAAAAAGATAGTGAAGATGATAGAATAAGTGAATCACACAAAAGAATACAAATTTTTTCAGAAAACACAGCACCCCATTTAAGAAAAGAACAAAAGGTTTTTGAGCAATTGGCAAAAAGCTATTCTGATAAGTCGATATTAATGAGACTTAAAAGAGTCGCAATTTTTTGGAAAAACAGAGATGCATTACTCCTTTTTAAGAAAAGAACAAAAATGCGAAACATGCTCTATTGTATTAAAGTATTTTGGAAGTACCAGTAGTTTTTCTGGAATAATACAAGAAGATTCAACATAAATTCTTAAATAATAAATACAGATATGCTTTCTATAATCGTATGTTCCCGGAACGGCAACCTGAATGATCGTTTTACAAGTAATATTGCTAAAACTGTCGGGGTGGATTATGAGCTTATTTGTATGGATAACTCAAAGAATGAATATTCAATTTCTTCAGCTTACAACAAAGGTTATCAATTAAGCCGGTTTCCCTTTGTATGTTTTGTCCACGAAGATGTATCATTCCGTACACAAAATTGGGGTGATAAATTAATTGCTCACCTGAATGTTCCCAACACCGGTCTTGTCGGTTTAGCGGGAGGTGATGGGGCATTAAAAACACCTTCCGACTACGGTGCTTTTAATAGATGTATGAATATTATTCATATTGATAAAAATGGTGTGAAGCCCGCAGAATATGTTTTATTACCTAAAAATCAGAAGGAATCATCCCGATCGGTTGTTATGCTTGATGGCGTTTTATTGGGTGCAAAGCGAGAAGTATTCAGCAAAATTTGTTTTGATGAATCGATTGGCGGTTTTCATGGTTATGATTACGACATATCAATTCAATCCATAGTTGCAGGTTACTACAATTATGTTATGTATGATATTTCGTTAGAACATTACTCGAAAGGCAATATGAACGCGACCTATTATCGGACGATGTTGAAAGTGTTTAAAAAATGGGAAAACGATTTACCACTGATTGAGCATACAGTTTCAGATGAATTTAAACAAAAGCAAATCCCCATAATAGAACAAAAAAACCTGGCGAAATTGACGAAAAAACTTGTTAGGACAGGCTTTACAACATCTGAAATAACAGATATTGTACGATATTATTCTCATAAAATACAATCAAATAAGATTATGAGTAACATCATATTCTTGCGATTAAAAATCTTATTTATTCGTATTTCATCATTTTTAAGAAAAAAAAATAATTATAAAGTTCAATGAAGCAACAAATTATAAAATACCTGAACTATCTGAATTTAATTTCGATCCTCTATCTTGTTGCAAGTTCGATTTATACTTATCGTGTGCAAAAAATCGGATTTTACGCATTCTTTGCCACCTATATTCTGGAAATTATTCTGGAAAAGAAATGGGTTAATATTCAGTTTGATACTAAACGGATTTATTATATCGTTCTGGCTTTCTTTTTCTTTTTGGCTATCATTTATCTCCCTTTTGAAAATTCAAGAAAATACACATATCTTCTTCTTGAGAACCGAACGTCGTTATTCGGTTTTGCTCTTGTTGGTTTTTTTGGAGTTAATAAAGAATTCAAGCTTAATTATTTTTTAAATACCTTCATCATTTCTTCGATTGTTGCAATAGCATATCTGGTGTTTTATCGCATTGGGTTTATGGAGTTTATTCACAACCCATTAAGAGCTGAGTTATTTACTGCAGAACGGATCAAATATGTAAATTCGCACATGTTGTTTAATTTCTACCTGAATGTTTCTCTGATATGTGTTTGGTTTATTCTTACGCGCTCCTGGACAAGAACTATTTGGTGGAAAAATTATTTATATATAGGAGCATTAACTGTTATTCTGGGTTTTCTTTCGATTTCCGAAGGGCGTAGTGGCTTTGCAATTGGTATATTGTTGGTTCTTTGTTTTGTTTTTTATGAAATATGGAAAAGGAGAAAGGTTATGGGATTAATTGCCGGTCTGCTTATTCCTTTTTTATTTATTGGAATTGCCAGTCAACAAAGACGAATGTCAGAAAAAATGCTTGAAACAGAGCCCCGATGGTTTTTATGGGAAAGTGCTGTTTCAGTGATTAAAGAAAAACCTGTATTGGGTTTTGGAATAAGTGATGCTCAGGAGAAATTTGATGTGGCAAGAACAAAATACCAAACAGAGGATTATCGGTTGAATTGGATAAATAGTAAACATTTGGATAGTCATGACCAATATCTTCAAACAACAATGGAGTTTGGTGTCTTTGGTCTGATAATTCTGTTGTTTCTGTATTTTTACCCTATCAAAATTGCTGACAAAAACAAAAAGGCGTTTACCGTATTAATTATATTTCTGTGTGCGTATCAATCTGTCTTTGATATGTTTGTTACCGGCCCTTTTGCGGGGTTATTCGGAATTTTAATGCTCTTAATTTTATCGGTAGAGAATAATATCGTCAAAAAGAAACGCCTGCGATAATACTATTGAAGATCTTATTTTCTTCCAAAATCAGCCGGAATTTCTCCCCAGGCAGTTGTTTCCCATTTCAGAATTTGAGTTGTATATTCATTTTCAACAAGCCATTTTTCGGCACGTGATATTAAATCGAATAAGGCTGCATTCAGCTCGTTTTTTTCTAATTTTGTCTTGGCTTTTTTTGTTTTAATCCATGCCAGAGCAGTTTTACTATCAGTATAAACCGGTAGTGGGCTGTTTTTTTGTTTCAGTAAAGCCAATCCATGAACCAGTGCCAAAAATTCACCGATATTATTCGTTCCTTCTTTGAATGGTCCCTGGCGAAATACTTCTTCTCCTGTTTTTGTATAAACTCCACGATATTCCATTACCCCGGGATTCCCGCTACATGCTGCGTCCACCGATAAGCTATCAAAATTTGGTAAGCCGTATTTTGAAAGTTCTTCTTTTGTAACTTTTTTTTCTTTCGCATTTTTTCCAATATAATTCCAACAAGGTGAGACCATGGCTTCACGGGCTTCAGCTTCTGTAGCAAAACCTTTGAAGATAGCACCTTCAAAACCATGAATCTGACGTTTGCACTCTTCCCATGATCGGTAAATACCCGGTTCTTTACCCTCCCATACAACGAAGAATTTATTTTTAGCCATTATGCTTGAATTTATATTTCAACAATCCGAAAGTAGGAAAAAGAGTTTTTTTTATCGGTAAAAAAGTGTAAATTTGCGCCTTCAAAAGCGGTCCTGTAGTTCAATGGATAGAACAAGTGTTTCCTAAACACTAGATCCGGGTTCGATTCCCGGCGGGACTACTTATAAATCTCAATTCACGTATTGCATTTTTCACTTGAATTTAATCATTTGGGAAAATCTGCCCATCCCGCATTTCAATTACTCTGTCCGAAAGGGAAGCCAGTTCTTTATCGTGCGTAACAATCACAATGGTCAAGCCAAATTTATCGCGTAAGTCAAACAATAGCTTGTGAAGTTCATCTTTATTTTTAGTATCCAGACTTCCCGAAGGTTCGTCGGCCAATATTAAAGCGGGATCATTAATCAACGCGCGTGCAACAGCAACACGTTGTTTCTCTCCACCCGAAAGTTCACCCGGTTTATGTTCCATCCGGTCAGCTAATTGTAAAAAGGCAAGTATTTCTTTCGCTTTTTGAGTTGTCTTTTTTGTGTCTTTTCGGGCAATTAAGGCCGGTATCATCACGTTCTCAAGTGCCGTAAATTCAGGTAAAAGTTGATGAAACTGGAAAATAAAGCCGATATTTTTATTCCGGAATGCTGCCAGTTCTTTTTCACCTAACTTGCTAAAATCAATTCCGTTAACCAATACTTCACCGGCATTTGAACTGTCGAGTGTCCCCAGTATTTGGAGCAAAGTGGTTTTACCGGCACCACTCGGGCCAACTATTGAAACAATTTCACCTTTTTTTACCGATAAGTCTACTCCTTTAAGCACTTCCAGTTTATCGAAACTCTTGTGTATGTTTTTAGCTTGAATCATATATTTTATAAAATATTACAAGTCAGAAAAGGATAGAAAGACCAGGTCTGCTTGCCGATATTAATTTTTAAAACTTTATGCAAAGTTATTCGTTTAAAACGATAAACTGACTTTGCAGCACAAAAAAATTGTACCTTTGTGCTGATGTCAGATCAATTTAATGATTTTTTTTAAGTTATGGTAAAAGATAGCGAGTTAGGAACAATTGAATTCATTCGTTCTGATCGGGCAAAACATATTCGTGTCCGCATATTAAGCACCGGATTACGGGTCAGTCTTCCCCGGACTGTCGCTCAGGAGGATGCAATGAAATTTATTCATTCTGTTCGTGCTAAATTGATAAAAAAGCAAACGAAGTTAGAAAAAGGACTTCAAAGAAGCAATATACTTATTAATGAAACGACTAAATTAGATACCCATTCGTTCAGTGTAGAGGCCAAATCAAGTGAGCGAACAAATATCTTTTTCTCCCTAAAGAATAATGTTTTATCAATTGAATTTCCGAATGGAACTGATTTCAAAGATAAACAAATACAGGAGCATTTCTGGAACGGTATAAGTTATTTTTTGCGTAAAGAAGCAAAACGTATTCTGCCCGAACGCACAAAACTATTAGCAGCAAAATTTGGTTTTACGTTTTCAGGTGTAAAAATCCAGTCGAGTAAAAGCCGTTGGGGGAGTTGTTCGAGAACCCAAAGTATTAATTTATCACTGTATTTATTGCTTTTACCTTCTCATTTAATTGATTACGTCATCTTACATGAACTTTGTCACACCAAAGAAATGAATCATGGGGCTAATTTTTGGATTTGGATGGACAGGGTTACTAATAATAAGAGTGACGAATTAAAAGCCGAATTGAAAAACTATCATATGCCGAATTAATGAAATTACTTACCTGAAGATATATTGCATCGCACAGCTTTTGTTATTCGCCACTATATATGCTCATTGGGCGAAAAATAGATACGCGGGAATTTCAGATGAATAAATCTTTCGAAGCTAAATAACACGAAAAATAATGAATTGGAATCAGCTTTTATCAACCAAACGCTTTGGACAAGAAGAATACCATGCTGTCAGAGATGACGATCGCAGTGAATTTCAACGCGATTACGACCGGTTGATTTTCTCTGCTCCATTTCGGAGATTGCAAAACAAAACACAGGTTTTTCCTCTCCCGGGAAGTGTATTTGTTCATAACCGGTTGACACATAGTTTGGAAGTCGCCTGTGTAGGTCGCTCGCTGGGTGTAAATGTAGCACATCGATTAAAAATAAAAAAGAATATTGAAACTCCTTATCTGGAGGAAATCGGATCGATAGTCTCTGCAGCATGTTTGGCGCACGATTTAGGAAATCCACCTTTCGGGCATTCCGGGGAAAAAGCCATTGCCACCTTCTTCTCCGAAGGAAACGGACAACATTTAATATCTGAAATGACTGCCGAAGAATGGAAGGATGTAATTTGTTTTGAAGGAAATGCCAATGCTTTCCGATTGCTCACACATCAATTTAATGGTCGTCGTCCCGGCGGTTTTGTTCTGACTTACAGTACACTTGCCTCCATTGTGAAATACCCGTATGCTTCCATTTATTCGGATGAGAAAAAGCAAAAGTTCGGTTTCTTTGATTCTGAAAAAGACGATTTTGACAAAATTGCGACTGAACTTGGAATACCTCATTTAGCAGATAATCAGAACCGGTTTGCACGTCATCCTTTGGTGTATCTGGTAGAAGCGGCCGATGATATTTGTTATCAGATTATGGACATCGAAGATGCGCATAAATTGAAGATTTTGACCTCAGAAGAAACCAAAACCTTGTTTTTGAATTTTTTCGATGATAAAAGAAAAGTTCGTCGGCTCGAAACGATGAATATGGTAACCGATGTAAACGAACAGATAGCTTATCTCCGGTCTTCTGTTATCGGACAGTTAATTGATGAATGTTCAGCTGTTTTTACCGAAAATGAGGAGGCAATTTTAAGTGGAACATTTACGTTGTCACTCATAAAGCAATTGCCGAAATATTCGTTTGAAGCGTATAAAGAATGCGAAAAAATGGCATTCAAAAAAATTTATCGTTCGTCCGAAGTATTGGATATAGAACTGGCCGGTTATAAAATTATCCTGACATTGCTTGAACATCTGGTAGCTGCCGTGTTGAGCCCAGAAAAAGCTTATTCACAACAACTTCTCATGAGAATTCCGGAACAGTATGAAACAAATAGCCCTTCTGTTTACGGTAAAATTATGTCTGTTTTGGATTATATTTCCGGAATGACGGATATTTATGCGCTGGATTTGTACCGAAAAATTACCGGAATGAGTATTCCAACCCTGTAATGACCGAACTTTTGGACTCTGTAAACGTTCAAACAACATACTCTTGACAACTTTATATGAGCTACACTCCATTCAAACCAAATACTCTCGGATTAATACAATTGACTGATATCGATTTACGCGAAATTGCCCCATTTATCGACTGGGTGTTTTTTTTTATGGCGTGGCGCATGTCGGGTAAATACGAAGGCATTGAAACGGCCTGCGATTGCGAATCGTGCAAAGTCGGTTGGTTACAGCAATTTTTACCGGAAGAACGACCTAAAGCTGAAGAAGCATTGAAATTGTACAAAGATGCTCAGGAAATGCTCCGTCGTTTTCTGGATGAAAAAATAGTACGTGTCAATGCATCGTTCGGTATTTTTGAAGGTTTTGCAAATGATGATGACATTTTCATTCAATCCGATCAGCAACTATTCACTATTCCAACGCTTCGTCAACAACATCCGGCTACCGATGGTTTTTGTTATTCACTGGCCGATTTTGTTGCTCCCGAAAATGATTATGTAGGCGTTTTTGCAACCACGATTCAGGGAGTGGAAGCTTTTGCCGAAAGTTATGAAAAAGACGATGATGTCTATAATTCTATTCTTGCAAAAACGTTGTCCGACAGGCTTGCCGAAGCGGCAGCCGAATGGTTGCATTACAAAGTGAGACGTGAGTACTGGGGCTACGCAGCAGATGAAAATCTGACCATAAAGGAAATGTTGAAGACACAATACAGCGGCATTCGTCCGGCTGTTGGTTATCCCTCACTTCCGGATCAGTCGATTATTTTTGCTCTTGATCCTATTCTGAAATTCAATGAAATTGGCATTAAACTGACTGAAAACGGTGCCATGTTTCCCAACGCTTCTGTTTGTGGCTTGTATTTTGCCCACCCCAAATCAAAATATTTTATGATTGGTAAAATTGACGAAAACCAGTTTAAGGATTATGCACGCCGAAGTGGAAAATCACCCGATGTGCTGCATAAATGGATGGCAGCTAATTTGTAATTAGTCGAATTAGTTGATCTTATAATAGGTTGAGTTTCTATTAAAGTGGCTTATTGTCACTTTTTTCTTACCTTTGCATCTAAATTTTTTAATTATTAATTCTTCATTATTAATTGATTTAATGCGCATCGATATTATCTCCGCCGTACCTGAATTACTGGACAGTCCGCTGAATTATTCCATCATAAAACGAGCCAGAGAAAAAGGGTTGGTAGAAATTTTTGTGCATAATTTGCGCGATTATACAACTGACAAACACCGTCGTGTCGACGATTATGCGTTCGGTTTCAGTGCCGGTATGGTGATGCAAATCGAACCGATTGACTGCATTATTTCAAAACTCAGCGCCGAACGAAAATACGACGAAGTCATTTATACTTCGCCCGATGGCGAAAAGTTTGATCAAAAAATGGCCAATAATTTATCTATGTCTCAAAATCTGATCATCCTGTGCGGACATTATAAAGGCATTGATCATCGGATTAGGGAACATTTGATTACCAAAGAAATATCGGTAGGGGATTATGTGCTTACCGGTGGCGAAATTCCGGCAGCGATAATGGCCGATGCCATTGTTCGCCTGATTCCGGGAGCCATTGGGGACGAAATGTCTGCTTTGTCGGATTCTTTTCAGGATAATTTGCTGGCTCCACCGGTTTATACACGTCCTGCAGAATATAAAGGCTGGAAAGTGCCCGATATTTTACTCTCCGGTCATCAGGCCAAAGTGGACGAATGGAATCATCAACAATCGGTGGAACGCACCAAGCGACTGAGACCGGATCTTTTGAATGAATAAAGAAAGATGATGAACAATTTGGTTGGAATCTATTTTCTATCAATCAATCTATTAAGCGGAATTGTTTTTTTTATTGATAAGAGAAAAGCTATTAACGGAAGTCGTCGGATATCGGAGTTCACTTTACATTTACTTGAATTGTTTGGAGGCGTTTTTGCGAACGTGGTTTTAATGTATGCTATACGACATAAAAACCGTAAGTTTAGTTATTGGATTTGGACCTGGGTAATAATGATTGGGTGGATAATGATATTGGGACTTTTAATTCAAAATTATTTTACGATAATAAATTTATAATTTGATATATGATAAGAATTAAAGCAGGCGTCATTGGTGGTGCCGGATACACAGCCGGTGAATTGCTGCGCATTTTGATTAACCATCCGAATGTGGAAATCAAATTTGTAAACAGCAGCAGCAATGCCGGAAATCCGGTTACGGATGTTCACAGTGGATTGACTCGTGAAACCAATTTGGTTTTTACTCCCGCATTCCCTTTCGGCGATGTCGACGTTTTGTTTCTATGCTCGGCTCATGGTGACAGCAAAAAGTTTATGGATACTAATGCTGTACCGGCCTCGATAAAAATTGTTGATTTATCGACCGATTACCGTGCAAAAAGTCCGACCCACGATTTTGTGTACGGATTACCTGAACTGAATCGTGATGAAATCAGAACGGCTACCCGTATTGCCAATCCGGGTTGTTTCGCAACTGCCATTCAATTGGCATTGTTTCCCCTGGCTGCAGCTGGTTTGCTTACCGATGAAGTTCATGTGAATGCCATTACCGGTTCAACGGGAGCGGGAGTAAAGCCTTCGGATACTTCGCATTTCAGTTGGAGGAACAATAATATCTCCATTTATAAACCGTTTGGC
>JAQTOL010000018.1 GCA_028748945.1 Paludibacter sp. | reverse complement strand
CAAAGTGTCCTGTGAAAACAAATAATTGAAACTTAATAATAAGTTGAAAATCAATAGGAAGATATATCGCATAATTTTAGTTATTGTTTTTTGTCCCAAACTTGTTTCAGAATTTTCTCTTTGTATTTCAAATACCGGTTACAAAGATAAACATTTTTACATGATTATTAATTAAATGAAATTCTCTTGTTTATCACAGGTATAATGATCCTTTTTTTAGGTTTTTCATTCATCAATTGATTCCAAACTGAGATTCTAAAGATAACTTTCCAGTTGTAATTCCTATACAGAACCCGATTTGTTTTGTGTTGCCTTAAAAAAACTTATTTATAATTGAGTAACAATTTACAACTAGAAAGGGTCAATTAATTTTATTATCTTTGTCAGTCCGTTATAATTAATTAATTTCCCGAACAATGTTTTGTGAGATTCAGTACTTTGGGTAATTAGTCTGTCTGTATTAAAACAAGTTTATTGTTCTCAATTGAGAACAGAAACAATCAAATTATATATATTCATTCGAATCGTGTTAAATAGAATTATAAACGCGAAGAAGCCTTTTTATGAAATAAAAAAGGATAACTGAAGTTTAGTAAAATATATTACGATAATTAAGAACTTTATATTATTATGGGAAAAATAATCTCATTTGCCAATCAAAAAGGTGGTGTAGGTAAAACCACTACCGCAATCAATCTGGCCGCATCGTTAGCCTCGCTGGGTAAAAAAATCCTTTTGGTAGATGCAGATCCACAGGCTAACGCATCATCGGGGCTTGGGATTGATATACGCACGCTCGAGTTCACTATTTATGAGTGCCTGATCGATGGTGTTCCATCAAAGCAGGCGATTCATCCGACTGAAATGGAAAATTTGTTTGTGTTGCCTTCTCATATCGATCTGGTAGGTGCTGAGATTGAAATGCTCAATATGGAAAACCGGGAACACGTGATGGAAAAATTACTGTTACCATTAAAAGAAATTTATGATTATATACTGGTTGATTGTTCTCCATCGTTGGGATTAATCACAGTCAATGTACTTACTGCTTCCGACTCGGTGGTCATACCTGTTCAATGCGAATACTTTGCACTCGAAGGAATTAGTAAATTATTGAATACCATCAAAATAATAAAAAGTAAATTGAATCCGAATCTGGAAATCGAAGGCTTTTTACTTACAATGTACGATAACCGCTTACGTTTGGCAAATCAGGTGTACGCCGAAGTAAAAAAACATTTTCAGGGAATGGTGTTCGAGTCGGTCATCACGCGTAATGTCCGATTGAGCGAAGCACCCAGTCATGGCAGACCCGTATTATTGTACGATCCCGAATCCAAAGGATCAACAAACTATATGGATTTAGCGAATGAATTGATCGAAAAAAATAAAAAATAGAAAAAGTCGATATATCCAAGATGACATTTGGAAACTGAATAAAACAATATGGCAAAGAATATTACAGGTTTAGGAAAAGGTTTAGGTGCCTTAATTGATACCGAACATATTAGTACCGGTGGTTCCTCTTCGATAAGTGAAGTGGAAATGGACTTGATTTTTGCAAATCCCAATCAACCTCGCAGTCATTTTGATGAAGATTCGTTAACCGAACTGGCAACTTCGATACGCGAACTGGGTGTAATTTCACCGATTACCTTGCGGAAAAACGATGATGGAACCTATCTGATTATTGCGGGAGAGCGACGGTTCAGAGCATCTAAACTGGTTGGTTTGAGAGCGATACCGGCATATATAAAAACAGCCGCCGATGAGCAGGTGATGGAAATGGCGCTGATTGAAAATATTCAGCGTGAAGATTTAAATGCCATTGAAATTGCCCTTACATTTTACCGCCTGATGGAAGAGTATAAACTGACTCAGGAACGACTCAGTGACCGGGTAGGAAAAAAGCGGGCCACTATAGCAAATTACCTCCGTTTGTTGCGTTTGCCGGCTGAAATTCAAATGGGAATTAAGGATAAAAAGATTGACATGGGACATGCCCGTGCCATTTTAGGTATGACTGACCCTGCTGCCCAATTGCGTATGTATGAATCCATTGTTCAAAATGACTACACGGTTCGGAAAGTGGAAGAACTTGTAAGGCTGTTTTTAGAAACAGGAAGTTTTGAAACAAAACAAAAGGCCCCGGAAAATCCTGTAAAAGCGTTAAAGGAGTTTGATGATCTGAAAACACAGTTGAGCCGGCTTTTTGGAACAAAAGTACAATTTGTCTGTAATCCGGAAGGGAAAGGAAAAATATCGATTCCTTTTTCGAGTGATGAAGAGTTGGCACGTCTAATGGAATTGTTCGATAAAATCTAATACAGTATTTTTGTGCATAAATACAGGTATATAGTTGCTCTTTTCATTTTACTGTTACCGTTTGGCATAATGGCTCAGCGATCCATCAGTAGAAATAGTGTCCCTTCAGATTCAGTAGGTATTAAAAGGATAGTTGAATTAATTCCGGATTCTCTGAAGCCAAAGCCTTTTAAACCGGATCCAATGAAATCGGTATGGATGGGGGCAATTATTCCCGGTTACGGCCAGATTTTGAACAGAATGTATTGGAAATTGCCGATAGTTTACGGTGGTTTTTTGGGATGCGCTTATGCAATAACCTGGAATTCGGGGAAATATGAGAATTACAAAACTGCATACCGCGACATTCTTCAATATCAATCGGATCCATATTATAAAGCACTAATCGATAAAGATATAAGTAAGGCCAGTTTTGTCGAGATTATACCAAAAGGGTATGAACTTGGCGATGCTGCTATTGGTTCGGTTGCTAACTGGACAACAATCCTGAAAACCAAACAGGATACTTTCAGGCGTTACCGCGATTTAAGCATGATTGTTACGGTGGCGTATTATGCCCTTACGTTGGTAGATGCTTATGTCGATGCTCAATTATACGATTTTGATATAAGCCCTGACTTGTCCCTGCGTCTTCAACCGACATTGATAAACAATCGAAATGATTTTCAGGGCACGCTTGGGGTACAATGTAGTTTTAGTTTTAAATAATTAATTAAAAAGAAATAAGAATATAAATAATGAGATTCAAACACCTGTTTTCTATCGGTCTGATTTTTCTAATAAGTCATATAAACGTTTTTTCGCAAGATGCTAAAAAAGGATTAGATGGATCAGGTGATGAAAATGTCGAAATGGATACCACGCTTACCATTCCCGATGAATTTGATAATACACTCGATTATATGTTACATTCCTGGATTGTACAACGTGCCGGTGTTTCAAATTGCGAATCGAGTGAAATCCCCCCACTTGTATCTGATTCAATCTGTAAGTTAAGGCTGTCGAAATTGCCCTACATCATGGAGATGCCTTATAACTCCACGATACGTTCATTTATCGACTTATATACCATTCGTAAACGGACACAACTTGAATATATGTTGGGAATGAGTGAGTATTATTTTCCACTTTTTGAACAGGTGCTGGGAGCTAACAATCTGCCTTTGGAATTAAAGTATTTAGCGATTATCGAATCGGCTCTTAATACAACTATCGTATCGCGTATGGGAGCTGCCGGTTTGTGGCAATTGATGATAGGAACCGGAAGAATGTATGGTTTGGAAATCAATTCTTTAGTTGATGAACGGTTATCACCGGTAAAAGCAACCAAGGCAGCAGCTCATTTTTTGAAAGATTTATATTCTATTTACGGTGACTGGAATCTGGTAATAGCTTCTTATAATTGTGGTCCGGGAAATGTAAACAAAGCCATTCGCCGATCCGGTGGAAAACGTGATTATTGGGACATATATCCCTATCTTCCGAGAGAGACCCGTAGTTACGTACCCATTTTTATTGCTGCGAATTATTCAATGCGTTATTCCGCAGAACACAATCTTTGCCCGGTCGATGTAAATATGCCGGTCATTACGGACACAATAATGGTTCGCCAACGAATTAATTTAGAGCAGATTGCAGCTGTATTGAATTTGCCAATCGAAGAAATCCGGTTACTTAATGCACAATACCGAAAAGATATCATTCCGGGGAATATTAAACCCTATTCATTGTGTTTGCCTTTGAGTTATGCCACTGCTTTTATCGATAAATATAATGAGATTGTGGCTTACAAGGCAGATGAACTGGTGAATAACCGTCGAATTGAAATTGAAATAAAACAATCTACTGCTGAAGTTCCGGGTGGTTCGGGTAGGGTGATTTACCACAAAGTAAAAAGAGGACAAACGCTTGGAGGAGTCGCTGAAAAATATGGAATTTCTGTTGCCAAACTAAAAAAATGGAATCATATCAAAGGATCAACCATTCAAATTGGTCAGCGTTTGAAGATAATCAAATAATTCCCGGTTTTCAGCTTGCAAATGAAAATAGAAAACGATTATAATTATGGAGAAACTCTTTTATTCCATTTCCGAGGTGGCCAACATGTTTGGAGTCAATCAATCTAATTTGCGTTTTTGGGAAAATGAGTTTAAAGAACTCAAACCCAAACGAAATCCGAAAGGAACCCGTTTCTATTCTCCGGAGGATATCTCTGTCATTAAGCAAATTATTTATTTAACGACCGAACAAAAGCTGACCCTCGGGGGTGCCAAGCGTAAGTTGAGTCAGAAAAAAGATGTGGTTGCCAAACAACAGGAAGTTGTTGAACGTTTAAAACTGGTCAGAACCGAATTGATCGGAATAGCAAAAGCAATGGATTTATAAGTTTGTTCTCAATTTACAATCACATTAAATATGACCAGAAAGACAATATATTTTTTAGCTTTTACTCTTCTTTTCGTAGCGAATCAGCAGTTGTCAGCTCAAAAGCCCATCAAAAATGTCATCTTTTTGATTGGTGATGGAATGGGAATCGCACAGGTTTATGCGGCCATGATTGCCAATGGAAATAAACTGGCTCTTGAACGTTGTACTTACAGCGGTTTCTCCAAAACCTACTCCTCCTCCAATTTTACCACCGACTCGGGTGCCGGTGGCACTGCATTGGCATGTGGGGTGAAAACAAAGAACGGAATGATTGGTATGAATGCCGATTCGGTAGCCGTGCAATCGATTTTGGAAGAAGCTGCGAAAAACAAGCTGGCAACAGGTATTGTGGTGGCTTGTGCGGTAACTCATGCCACACCTGCTTCTTTTATTGCACATCAGGTTGACAGGGGGATGTATGACGAAATTGCCGCCGATTATTTAAAGACGAATATCGATGTTTTTATCGGAGGTGGACGTAAATATTTTGAACAACGTACCGATGGCCGTAATCTGACGGACGAACTGAAAGCAAAAAACTACCGGATAGCCTACAATATTGATGATGTGAAAGCTGTAAAAGAAGGAAAACTGGCCGGTTTACTTTATGACGATCAGAATCCGGGAATGCCGGAACGGGGTAGTATGTTACCGGATGCTACCATGGCGGCTATAGATATTCTGGACAACAACCCAAAAGGTTTTTTCCTGATGGTGGAAGGTTCGCAAATTGATTGGGCCTGTCATGATAATAATGATAAACAGGAAATTAAAGAAATGCTTGATTTTGATGAAACGGTTGGGCATGTACTTGATTATGCCAAAAAAACCGGGAATACACTGGTTATCATCACAGCCGATCATGAAACAGGTGGAATGACCATCCTCGATGGAAAATTTGGATCGGACGAAATGAAAGCGGTCTTTACTTCCAAAGGACATTCCGGTGTTCCTGTTCCTGTTTTCTCTTATGGCCCCGGAGCCGAAATCTTTAGCGGTTTTATGGAAAATACAAGCTTTAAAGCTAAAATTGAAAAATTGCTGAAGCTGAAAAAATAAATTCTTATTTCATGCCGGACGCGAAGTCGCCAATAAATGATGCAGAAAAACTAAATTTTGTGTCTCAGCGAGAGATTCTTTATTTTTTCATGTAAACACCCACCTCTTTATGAGCAAAATAAGTTATGAGAAACGTACCGTTGAATACATGATCGGACTTTATTGCCGGAAGAATCATCGAACCGATGGCTTATGTCCCGATTGTGAAACCCTGAAAGATTATGCCCTTGAGCGTTTGATCAAATGTCCGTTTGGTGAAGATAAGCCGGCCTGTAAGGACTGTAAAATACATTGTTATCAGGCGGATATGAAAGCAAACATCCGGGAAGTCATGCGTTTCTCGGGTCCGCGCATGATAATTTATTTTCCACTGGATTATTTGAAACACCTGATACGGAAATAGCCTTTGAAGTCCTATATTTCAAAGGCTATTTCTCTGAAATTATGATACGTATCAGCTGATATCCTGTTAATTGAAATAATCAGTCTGAAAATTCTACCCAACCTTGCGGTCAATTTGTTCGCTTATTCGAAAGTGTATATTTCCGGCCGGGAGTGTTTACTTTCCACAAATTGAAAATAATTGATATAATCCTGCAAGAAACAGCTAATATCATGAAGTATTTATATATTTTTGCAGTCTTTATTTAAAGAATACAACTTTAGAAATTCATCTTTATTTTTAGAATACAATTTAATGGCTAATTCGAAACAAAGTTCAGGTATACAGAAAATAACTTTATCAGGTCTGATCGTAACGCTTGGTATTGTATATGGTGATATTGGAACGAGTCCCTTATACGTTTTTAAAGCCATCCTTTCCGGAGGAAAAGAAGTAAGTGAATTGTTGGTACTTGGAGGCATTTCCTGTATTTTCTGGACACTGACGTTACAAACTACCATAAAATATGTTTTGATTACCCTGCGGGCCGATAATCATGGGGAAGGGGGCATTTTTGCTTTGTTTGCTCTGCTGAAGAAAAAATCAACCTTGATGGTCATAATCACTATGATCGGTGGCAGTACTTTGCTTGCCGATGGTATTATTACGCCTGCCATTACGGTTACCTCAGCTGTTGAAGGTCTGCGAATGATCTATCCAACCATTTCTGTGATACCGGTTGTATTGGTGATTTTAGTTTTGCTGTTTTCTTTCCAGCGCTTTGGAAGTAACATTATCGGTAAGATGTTTGGACCCATTATGCTGATTTGGTTTTTAATGTTAGGATTCTTTGGGGTTGTACAAATTATTGAATTACCTCATGTTTTGATGGCCATCAATCCGGTTTATGCCATTGAACTGCTGATTAAATATCCCAGTGGTCTATTGTTACTTGGAGCTGTCTTTTTAGCCACCACAGGAGCGGAAGCCCTGTATTCCGATTTGGGACATTGTGGTATTAAAAATATACGTATTTCGTGGATTTTTGTAAAAACCATGCTTATCCTGACCTATATGGGACAGGGAGCCTGGGCACTGAATCATCCGGACGTTGCCAAACATCTGAATCCATTCTTTGCAGTTATGCCCGGATGGTTTCTGCTTCCCGGAATCATTATTGCTACTTCTGCGGCTGTAATAGCCAGTCAGGCCTTGATAAGCGGTTCCTATACGCTGGTAAGTGAGGCAATTTCACTGAATTTTTGGCCCAAATTCAAGATTTCCTATCCAACTTATTTAAAGGGGCAGGTATATATTTCGTTGGTAAACTCATTTTTGTGGATAGCTTGTTCTTTTGTGGTAATATTTTTTGGAAGTTCTGAAAACATGGAAGCTGCCTATGGTCTTTCCATTACTATCACTATGATAATGACTACTTTGCTTTTGTCGGCATGGTTGCCTTCCAAAGGTTGGAGTAATGTTTTCCGAATAGTAGTTGTATGCACATACCTTACTATTGAAGGTGTTTTTCTAATGGCTAATTTGAATAAATTCATGCATGGCGGATGGTTCACCATTATGTTAGCCCTGTTTCTCTTTACTATTATGTATGGTTGGTTTTATGGTCGTAAAATTAAGAACCGTTACATCACTTTTACCAATATTGAGAAGTATATTAATCAGTTTTGTGACTTAAGAAACGACAGTAAAATCCCATATTTAAGTGCAAATCTGGTATATATAACCAAGGCTGATAAGCCTATGGAAATTGAATCCAAAATTATATACTCTATTTTCCGCAAACATCCCAAAAGGGCCAATACCTATTTTCTGCTGCATATCATTAACGACGAAGCTCCGAATACATTTGAATACAAAGTCAATCAAATTATCCCGGGCATATTAATAAAAATTGATTTCACACTGGGTTTTAAAATTGAGCGCAGAATCAACCTTTATTTTCGTGAAGTCATCGAAGACCTGGTAGCAAGTGGAGGTTTTAACCTCGAAAGTCCGTTTGATTCGTTGCGTAAATATAATATTCCTTCCAACTTCCTGTTTGTAGATCTTGATCGGATATTGGTTGTAGATTATAAACTTCCTGCATCAGAAAGGTTTATAATGAATCTACATAATTTGATACGAAACATAAGTAATAATGATATCAAGTCATTGGGGCTGGATACCAGCTCAACAATTGCTGAAAAAATTCCAATCCTGATTCATCAACCAATAACCAGTCGTATCAAAAACAATGCAATTCTTCCTATTGAAAATGAATAGTAGATGCTATTAAAACAATCTGCCGGATCTGTTTTTTATTAAATGATTCCTAAGGGTTTTTTATTAAATCATCCTCATCTAATTCGTAAGTATATTTCTGACAGGACAAGGGATAACTCATGGGACACATTTATTTTCTCAGCACTAACTTTCTTGAAAGAATAGAGGAATTATTTCCTGTCCGAACGGAAAGTTGATAAAAATAAATCCCGTTGGGAACTGCCCGATTGTTTTGATCCAGACCTTTCCATACAACTTCGTGATAACCTTTCAACTGATAAGCATTTACTAAATTAACCATTTGCAAACCCAGTAAGTTCAATACAGTCAGTTGCACGCTGGCATTTTCGGGGATGCGGTATCCGATAGTTGTTTGACCCGCAAAAGGATTGGGATAATTCTGAGCCAACTCTATTCCTTCCAATGCACTCATTTTATGTTCCGATAGTTCTGAAAAAGGAACATCATCGGCACCGGGCGAACCACCTGTTCGATACGACGAACGCCAGTCGGAAGGATTTGCCTGATTATTTGCCGGATTATAAACAACGGGTACCAGTGAATAACCGACACCATCAGCTAAGGCAGGCCAATCACCGCCATTGTTATATTTGAACGCTGCAATGCTGTCATTTGTCTGTGTTTGTAATACAATCCATTCTCCATCGTTGTCGAGTTTACCGCTATACTCGTCAAATGGGCGGAATTTGTAACGCGAATAGAAACAATTACTGTTGGATGCCAAAACAACAAACTCCGATGGACCTAATTGTGTTTCTTTGGGAAATACATAGTCAATGCCTTCGGTAAACTTCAGGCCACCTAAGTTTAAGGTTGAACTACCGGTATTTTTTAGTTCGAGAAACTCATATTCTCCATTATCAAATAGGATATCTCCTGAAGGATGATAATGAATCTCTGTGATTTTAATATCCGGATAATTTTTTGGTATAACCAGGAATCTGCTGTTTACAGCACTCCATTGACCGTTGTATAATGTCCGGGCTTTAATATGAGCTGATTGCGATGTGGAAACGGCTTGTGTATAAAGCATTGCCGATGTGCTGTTTCCGGTTTTCCAGTCTACCGGATCTGTTCCGTTCGTTGTATAATATATGCTACCATTGGGACAAGTCATTGATAGTTTATCTCCGACAGACAAGGTATCTTTGTTATCATACTTATTGTTAATGTAGAATACCGGGGCATCCACCGTTGGAAATAAACCTGCATCGCGCAGTTGATTGATAAAAACGCTTGTTCTTTGCGGGAAATAAGTGTTCAACGTATAAGATTGTTGTGGCAACCAGTTATCTTCTTTGGTATAAATACTGAACGGACCGGTTGTTACGTATGGATGAACATCGCGTCGATAATCGCCCCAACGGGCAGATTCTGCCAGTATTGGATTTTCAATCTGAGCTTTTCTTTCAAGCCAGCGTTTAGCAGCTGAATTCGGCGTTAATGCACCTTCGTTGTAACAATGCTTTTGTATCCTGTCAGCTAACAGGCGTTTAAAGTCTGCGTTCTGAAGCAGTTGCTGATAAATTCTGCTTGGACAATTCTCGTTATTCTCACTCAACACATTGGTATTTAATGTCCCGAGTACCATTTCGGCATCCCAACATAAGAATTTAAAGCCTTTTCCTGGATTTACCCTGTTTCGCATGGCCGACCAGTTATGATGATCCCAGTCGGTATTACCACCATAAAAATTGAGAAGCATATAATCGGCCAGGTTCACGACGTCGACCAGACTCTCCGTATCGGCACTGGGTGACCCGTCCGGGTTTTTACCCTGAATAAGCTGGTATTTTTCATTCGTTTCCAATCCGGCATTGGCCATGGCCATCATTTTATCCCAGGCCTGAATATTCCCATCCGATACTTCGGCATAATCTTTTATCACATCGTACTCATCTTTATCTCCACCAAGGTAACTCTCGGCAAATTCTTTGTCCATTCTTTCGGATGGGGCATATACTCCCCAATAGATGCCGTTGATGTATACATGCGCGTAACCGGAATTGCCTGACGGTTGACCCATTGCCCGCTGAGTATCCTTTGTCCAGATATCCTGTTGGTAGAGTGCTTTTATTCGTTGGGCATTATCCTGATGTACCCATGAATTTCCGAAACCCGCCCGCAATATCAGGTTATCGAATTTTTCGACACTCCCTTTGCCCATGACGGGATAATTCAGGCTGGAGGGACCGTAGCTACTGTCGAAAACCAATAAAAAGGAATGTTTCGGTGATTTTTCGGGTCGGCGACCATGGCCACCTTGCAATCTGATCCCGCCGTTTAGCTGAAATGAAACCTTATTCGTATCGAAGTATTCAAACGAGACCGGTCTTTCCCAATCCCGTCCCAACGCGTAAGTTGTGTTTGTAATGGGTGCACCGGTATAAATATAAATTCCTCCTGTAACCGGGTCGGTTGATGCGGAGAAAAGGTTGGATTTGTCAGTGACTAATGATATGGTCGGAAGCCCGGATAAGGCTTCCCTGACCGATGCAGCAAAATTTGCATCCTTCATCATGTCGGGATCCATTTCGTAATCGGCAAGGGCATTCCCTGATATTGCTGTGTAAGGTCCCCAGGCAGAAGGGTAACCAACGGGATTGTTGGGTTGATGAATCACATCATTCGTGAAAATATAGCTTTGTGTGGCTGTTTTTCCGGATATTGCTCCGGCGGCAACTACCACAGCCCTGATAATCGTCGTTTTTGAAATATTGATTCCCGTGCTGTATAATGTTCCGGAGCTTTTGGTTGGTATGCTTCCATCGGTCGTGTAATAAACGGCGGCATTCGGATAGGTCGTTGTGATTTCGAGTTGAAAAGGGCTATCATAAAAACCATGTTTGATGCTGAATTCCGGCTCCGGAATTACACTATCCGCAGATAGTTGATTCTCTTTCCCGGGCGTAGGTACACTGAATGCTATATACTCACCGTTGTAAAGACCAAAAGAGAAATCCGTTTGCTGTACCGGAAATGAAGGATTGAACTCCGTGCCGATAACACCCTGTGGATTTCTTAAGGCCAGATATTCGCCCCCTCCGCTTAAATTGAAGTTTGTATGCAATTCTTTTCCCGCAATAGTTCTGTTTTTGGATGAAGCAAAAATCACCAGATAATCACCTGCAGGAAGGGTCACATTGGGAAACTGCCATTTAAAAGGCAGGCTTATATTATCCGTCAATGCCCATCCAAGTAAATTAACAGCTGTTTCCGAAGGGTTATAGACTTCTATCCAATCCGAAAAATCACCATCCTCATCCGCTAAGGTCTTTTGATTAAGAGCCATAAACTCATTGATGCGAAGGGATTGCGAATAGACCGAGCTGCAAAATGAGAATAACAGGCTAAATATTACAACTTTGCATATTTGTGCTTTGATTTTTTTCATTCTCAGGATATAAAGCAAAAGCGTTGAATCGTAAAAGCTGTCAAATATAATGAAAGTATTTTAATATTTGTAGTCGTGGATTATAATTATTCCTTTTGGACATGAACGTTGGTTTCGTATAATACAAAGAAGCTGTCCTTTTGAGACAACTCCTTCTTTTGATTTTAAATATGCAAGGCTAAAGCCTTGTTTTTAGCTTCGATTCCGATAGCTATCGTGGACTGAAAAATATGCCGAACATCTGGTTTGCCAACCTACGTCGAAATGAGACAATGTTAGTCTTTCACACATCTTATTGACAAACATTTACGAATATCAACTACAGTAATAAATGCATCACTATAGCTGTAAGTAAGATTAAACATCCATGAGCTACTTGTGTCATTGCCTTCGGTACTTGACCACCATTGACCAAGCTTTCCTATACCTTCAAACTGTCCATCCACTCTCCGAATACCTGTTGGCATCGCCGTAAAACCAGATGAATTATTGAGTGATAAATCACACCCAATCGAATATTCTAAAGTGTCCCTATTCCACTTTTCTACACCTGCTAATGCTTTTGCAATGTATTTCGATGACCCCGGATTATTTTTTACATATTCAACAAGTGCCAACCAATCAGCCCTTGAAGGAACATGCCAATTTTGTGGTGCTATTTTTCGGGAATCAGTTGCTGCATAATAATTATACAACTTACCAAGACTAACGATAGAATCATTATTTATCGTTTGATTGTAATTACATGAAGCTCCCTGAACAATTTTATAAAATTTCAGATCGTTTTTCACATCCAAATGCTGGCTATTTCTTTTTAGTGTGAAAGTTTCTCCTTTAGTCGACACGAAAATGCTATTGACATCATATGTGAGTGAAATATCTTTGTCTTTTTTACTTTCCAACATAAACACAGCACCATTATAGTTCACATGAATTGTATCACTTCGAAGGGTATCATTAGAGTGAATGTAAAATGTAGTATCACCCATATAGCTTCTATTAATAGAATCACCATTCAAATATCTGGTTGAGCGCAGATTCTCAATCATCCATGTTTGAGTGCCAATAGTTATTGTCTGATATACATTCCCATCAATATCTGTTACTGTTCCTTTTGTACCTAACAATACTTCAGGTACATCAGATTTACAGGATGAAAATACAAATATCAGAATGAATAGAGAGTAAAATAAAAATTTGTTGTGAGCTTTCATAAGTACCAATTTATATTTATTTTTATTAGTTTTAATGTGCCTTAAAGTTGTTACAAAAATAATCTTTTTTTTTCACAACGAACAAAAAAGATCGTTCCAATAATCCATTAACAACCAAGAAACCATCAGAAATATCATTTTCTTTAGGGTAAGTGTCAAAAACCACATACACCCAAGCCTTCTTCTGTAGGGTACAGCTACTAAATTCAGAATTTATTTCGAATACTAAATTTATACCGATTCAAGATTCATCAATTTTTTTCAATCTCACCTATACCGTGATCTTCCTTTTTCCTCATAACGTAAAAATTGTGCTCTCGATATTTGGCGAAGGCTAACGATAAATCGGAATGTACCATCTGCCTTTGTCATTGAGAAAAGGAAAGCTCCTGCTATTTTCAAATATGATTCTATTGTTTCTGACAAGAAAAGCACAATCTCTTGTGCCGTTCTTCTGATTTTGAATATGCAAGGCAAAGCCTTGCTTTTAGCATCGACATAGCTGCAAGCTATGCCGAACACCTAATGTGCCAACCTACGCCAAACTGAGCGTTTCTGTTTGATTAATTGCCTATTCTATTCGGACAAATCATGTGTTCTATTAATTTCGGAGGTCAATCTTACTTGAGTTAACATCTTCTTGAAACAGATTTTTTAAATCAGTTTCAAAATTAATTCCTTTCAGATACCATTCTACAAAAAGTTTATAGCCTTTCCCTCTTTTTAAGTACGGAGAAATATCTTTTTTTGAGAACCTAAATTTTTGATTGAACTTTTCATTCGGTTTTAGAGACAAAGTGTTATTACTGTTCAATGTAATGCTCTCTAAATCCGTATAGAAAGTACAGGGATTTAATTCATGTACTTTGTTGTTTTGTAAATCAATAAATTTAATCTTTAAAATTCGAAAACAAATGTCAGCTCTCTTCGGTATGTAAGTTACAATTGGCTGATTCGACATGTTCGTAATTGCGAGACAGAAGCTTACGCTAGTCTTCGTCGATATGCAATCAACAATCTCAAGTCTGATTCTTTTTTCTTGCCCAAAGAGAGTAGAATTGAGAACCACTAATAATCCCAATATTGCCATGTATTTTCTCATAATATTGATTTTTAGTAATTAAATATTGGTTGTGGGGCGACAACTGGTTGAGTTTGTAATGTTGGTGTTGCTGGCGTAGGTATAGATTGAGGTTGAATTGACTGCCAATATCCATTTACGTTTGAACGGTTAATATCTTTGCCAAATGCATCTATTTCAAAAGCTTTACCAGACTCATTAAAAGTGCCATCAGTCGTGTGACTTGTAGTTAAATTTCCGACATGTGTCAATTCATGAAAAGTTGTTGATTCAACCATGATATTTCCAACTTGCCTGTCCTTTCCTGTTTGAGCTTTTTCCATCATGTTAACCACGTCATTGTCCAATTTTATTAAACCCTTACCACCGTTGTCATTAGTATCCTTTCCTGTTTTTGGGTCATTGACAACAGATGTACCACCATTTGTTTTTGAAGTTGCATTATCTAAGTTGGCAACAACTAATTTTGGACCTTTCCCAAATGTCAACATCTTAACTACCTGTTTTTCATTTAAACCGCTCTTGTCCATAAAAGCTTTTTTAAATTCCGCACTTTTGCCATTCCATTCTTTTGCAAGACCTTTGACATAGGCAGTTAACTCAGGATACTTCTTTTGCGTTTGCTTGTCCATGTCTATTCTTCCATCCGGATCGATTCTATTAACCGGATTGTTGTGACAATAAACATAAGGTGAAATATCGTATGCTCTTTCCGCCAGCGGGTCTACAGTAGTAAACCTCCCAATAGCCGGATAATACCCTCTTGCCCCATAATCATAGTTATCATATCCATTCATTTCATCGAACTCTTTGCCGTTGTATTTATGAGTTTGTAAAGAAGCTCCGGAGCCTTCGGCCCATGGCAGGCCACTGGGGTAGTATTGTGTGCGTTGAGCCACAGATTTTGAACTTGATATAACTTCGCGTATATTTCCCAAATGATCCTTCCGGTAATAGTAATACGATGTTAAGGCATCGCCTATACTGTATCCTTCGCTATTATATACTTTACCTCCATTTGCATAGGTTAATCCATCAGTTCTCCGGGGATATTCGATATTATCCATATAGGAAGTACCGCTTAAATTCACTACTCCAGCAATATAGTTTAGTTTATTTACTTTGCCTTCCGTTAAAGGTACGGCTAATGGGGTAACAAGCGTATAGTAATCAGTCTTTAGCTTCCGCCCGCTGGCGTCGTACTTGTTTATTATCTGATGTCCCGCGGAGAACTGGATTGTATCCGGCAAATTTAATATATTATATCGAATTGCAGCAATTTTCCGATCATAATCGTAAACCAGATTTCCATTTTTATCGTATGTTAACGATGGCCCTGAGGTATTATTTGTCGTTGCATTATACTCTTTCACAGCATACTGATTTTGTGATCCGGCAGCATCACCAACCCGTGAGAGTTGATTACCATTGTAAGTGAGTGATAAATTATCAATATAATAACCATTCATTAATCTTTTCAACGTAGTGGCATTACCCATTTTGTCATATTCGAAATATTCATCAAAATTACCATCCTGTCTGGTTGAGGTTCCC
The DNA here is from genome assembly GCA_028748945.1 of Paludibacter sp. Taxonomy (GTDB): domain Bacteria; phylum Bacteroidota; class Bacteroidia; order Bacteroidales; family Paludibacteraceae; genus Paludibacter. The sequence continues at coordinate 888 of JAQTOL010000018.1, read as the reverse complement.
TTTTTAAAATAGGAATTCTTTAGCCGGTTCAAATCATCGTAGCTATATTGATATCCTTTTACTTCCGTACCGTAGCTCCATGTGCTATAGGATATATTTCCATTGTAAGATAGATTAGTACTCAAAGGATTGGTATTATAATATAAATTTTCCACAAATGTACCACTCTTTATCGCAGTAGTCCAGTTTCGGATATTGTAAGCATAATACACTGTATCTACATTATTGTGCCTATTGTCTTTAATTAAACGACCCAGTTCATCATACTTAAAACTCGATAGAATTATAGATGGTTTTGTTTTTAACTGATACATTGTTGCCAAAGGACGACCGGCATGATCATAAGTATAAGTGTAGGTTTCAGGAACTGTTGTATTATTCAGGCTGCTTTGTGATTTATAGGTATTCAATACCTCCCCATAAAAATCATAATGATTATATACTAAGTTTAATCCTCCCATATGATTGGTTGATCGGCTTTGTACTACCTGTCCTCGATCATCGCAATAAAGTGCCGTGGTAGTGTAAATGTTCGAATTATCCAGAATATAGGTACGTGTCCCGGTAAGTAAACCTTTAGCTGAACTATATTGTACATCATAACCGACAGGAGGTGTAGCCCAAATCAAATTGCTGCCATTGGTTGCAAGGCTAGTAAACGAATAGTCATCGTAATAATTCACTGTTAAAGGGATTATTCCGGTTATAGTACCCGTACAGGTATAGCCTGTATTATAAAATGTGTGAGTCGGATCATAAGCCCCGTCCTTCTGGATATACCCTTTAAACGAACAAATGGTGCTGCTTGTCGGTGGGATCTGTGATCCCACCTTTTGTATTCTTAGGATCTGCGATCCGTTCTTATGATCAAACAACCATTACATCCAA
>JAQTOL010000017.1 GCA_028748945.1 Paludibacter sp. | reverse complement strand
TCAACATAAGCGTTTCCTTTAGTCGCGGAAGCTTCATCCACATTGCATACATACATTACGGGTTTGTCGGTAAGCAGGTATAAATCTTTTACCAGTTTTTTATCCAGTGGATCCAGTTTTACTGTACGGGCTGATTTACCCTGCAATAATGCATTTTTGTACTGAACATAAATATCATAAATCACTTTTGCTTGCTTGTCGCCACCGGTTTGAGCTTGTTTCTGAACTTTATTGATTCTGCTTTCAACCGTTTCCAAATCTTTCAATTGCAGCTCGGTATCAATAATTTCTTTATCGCGAACAGGATTAATACTTCCATCCACGTGTGTGATATTGTCATCATCAAAACAACGTAAAACGTGCAAAATAGCATCCGTTTCGCGGATATTGGCTAAAAATTTATTGCCCAATCCTTCGCCTTTGCTGGCCCCTTTTACCAATCCGGCAATATCCACAATTTCCACAGTGGTTGGTACAATTTGTTTTGGGTGAACCAATTCCGCCAGTTTATTCAGCCGCTCATCGGGTACAGTAATAACACCCACGTTGGGTTCTATCGTACAAAAAGGAAAATTTGCAGCCTGTGCTTTAGCATTTGATAAACAGTTGAATAAAGTAGATTTACCTACATTGGGCAATCCTACAATACCGCATTGAAGAGCCATATTTTATTAATTTGAAAGTTTAAACGTCTGAAATTGATATAGAGTAACCAATTGAATCGTTGATTTGTGAATTCGGTTGTTTTTAAATGCTTTTGAAATAATATATTTCCTTCACCAACAATCAATTCAAAATTCATGATTCGATATTTTTCGGGCTGCAAAGGTACAAAAAAAAATGCTTTTCACAGCACTACAAATTGCTTTATCAAAATAATGTGTTTAAAATCAGCACCTGAAATAAAAATGGCAATAAAGCTAATTTGCTCACTTTTTGGAATGGCTTTATAAATTATTCGTATCTTTTTAAAAAATTAAATTTCTATCTTTGTTATCCGAAAACTGAAAAACTGTATAGTTATTGGATTGGAAAAAAAAGTCGAACATTATTTTTAAGTACAAGAAATTGATGACATTAAATGAAATTTCAAATTGCCGAATTGTCAACCAGAAAATTGTTGGTACAGCATTCAAAACCGCAAAAGAACTTGTTGGTTGGATGGGGGCGATGCAGGCACAGGATTATTCAATGGCAAAATTAGCGATTGGGATCCGGGTTTTAAATTCAACGGAAGAAAAGATTGAATCGGCTTTTAATAATGCCGAAATTCTCAGAACTCATGTATTGCGTCCGACCTGGCATTTTGTTCCCGCAGAAGATATCTACTGGATGCTTGACCTTACAGTCCGGAGAATAAAATCTTCCATGACATCCAGTCTCAGGCAGTTAGAACTAACACCTGAACTTCTGACAAAGAGTAACTCCATAATTGAAACAGCTCTTTCAAGAGAAAAATATCTGACAAGGGAAGAATTGGCTACAGAATTGAATAAAGCCCAAATAAATGTTGCCGATAACAGGTTATCACATCTCCTGATTCAGGCCGAATTGGAAGGAATTATTTGCAGTGGTCCGATAAAAGCTAAAAAGCAAACCTATGCTTTACTTTACGATAGAGTTCCCAATAAAAAGATAATTGCAAGAGATGAAGCATTAGCAGAATTGGCAAAACGTTATTTCACAAGCCATTGTCCGGCAACATTAAAGGATTTTATTTGGTGGTCGGGTTTATCTGCTACCGAAGCAGTTCATGCGTTGGAATTAATTAAACCAACGCTTATCTCCGAAACAATAAATTCTGAAAAATATTGGATGAAAAATTCATTTTCAGAATGTAAAAACAACACTTCCGTGCATTTTTTACCAGCCTTCGACGAATTTCTTATCAGTTACAGAGATCGGAGTGCATCTCTTTCATTGACAGATAATAAAAAAGCAGTATCTGATAATGGGATTTTCAGGCCTGTAATTGTTTTGAACGGACAAGTAGTCGGTTTGTGGAAACGAACGTTGAAAAAAGATAAAATTATTATCGAGACTGACTTTTTTCAAATGCAAGATAAAGGAACAAAAGTTCTTGTTGAAAAGTCAACCTTGTTTCTTACTCATTTCTATCGAAAAACATTAGATTTGATTTGTGATGATAATTTATAAAACATGAAACTTGTAATTTAAAACTGAAAGAAAATGTTTAATATATTTGCTATATAAGGAACTTTAATTAGTTGAAACCGTTTATATTGGCAGAAATGATATAATAAAATAAAAATACATGAAACAAACAGCGTTAATTACCGGAGCTTCTGGTGGAATTGGCATGGAATTAGCTCATATTCATGCTTCAAAAGGTGATAACTTAGTTTTGATAGCCAGAACTAAAGAAAAATTGGATGCATTAAAACTGGAATTGGAGACCCAGTTCGGAATTTCGGTTTATAACATTAGCCTGGATTTATCCGATACTGATGCTCCGAAAAAAATATTTAATGAGCTAAAAGACAAAAAGATTCACATTGATTTTCTGATAAACAATGCGGGATTTGGCGATTTTGGTGTTTTTGCCGAATGTAACTGGGAAAAGCAATCGGAAATGATTAATCTGAATGTGATAGCTTTAGCGCATTTGACCCGTTTGTTTTTACCGGACATGATAAAAAGCAAATCGGGAAAGATATTGAATGTGGCTTCAACAGCTGCTTTCCAACCGGGTCCGGGAATGTCGGTTTATTTTGCATCAAAAGCTTTCGTGTTGAGTTTCTCGGAATCAATAGCAAATGAGTTGAAAGGAACAGGAGTCACAGTAACCGTTTTATGTCCGGGTGCTACTGCTACAGGTTTTAGAAAGGCGGCAGCTCTTGAAAAAAGTCGATTATTCACTGGTAAACAAATTGCATCTTCCCGGGAAGTGGCTGAATTTGGATATGAAAAAATGATGAAAGGAAAAATAGTTGTCATTCATGGATTTATGAATAATATTCTGGTTCAATCTCTTCGAATGGCACCAAGGAATATTATTACAGCAGTCGCCAAAATGAAATTAAAAGAAAAATAATATAGGTCATTTGAATATTCGTTTCTTACACAGCAAGAAAAACAGGGTGTTTTGACAGGATTAAGTATCCTGAAATGATTTTAATTTATTTTTTTTTGACTGTAACTTAATAATTATTAGCCATAAGTATAATATTTAACACAAAAACAACATTTTATTTCCAAAAGATAACGATATGTAATTATAATACACTATCTTTGCGATTCAATAATTATTAAAACATTAACAATGAGTAAAGGAACAGTAAAATTCTTCAATGAATCAAAAGGTTTTGGGTTTATTAGTGAAGAAGGTTCGAACAAAGAACATTTTGTACACATTTCTGGATTAATTGATCAAATTCGTGAAGGTGATACCGTAGAATTTGATTTGCAAGAAGGCAAAAAAGGATTGAATGCAGTAAATGTCAAAGTAATTTAGTATATATACTAATTGACGTTTTTCAAGTCAGAAAAGTCTGTCAGCAATGCCGGACCTTTTTTTACCAAATTAAAACGCTCCTGAAAATTTATTTTCAGGAGCGTTTTTTATTGGGTATTTCTATTCTATTTCCAGGAGTCTTCCGGTTTGTTGATCGATTCGGATTTTCAGGTTCTTTTGTTTAAACACATTTTCGGAAACAGGAACAATCTTACCAAATTGAGGAATGAAGAATTGTCCGGAAAAATAAGTATTGATACCATCTCCAATTGTTACTTGTGTAGCTGCGGGGAAAATGGTATAAAGTGCGGCTACTTCTGGTTTTGATTTTGAATCGGCTGTAACTACACGGGTAACCGTCGGTTTAATATTGATATAATAGGGAGAGCCGCCCAGATCATCGGCTGCAACGAGTCCTCTCAAAGCAGACACACGAAATAAAACCTGATTGGTCATAGCTGAATCCGGTGTAAGAATGATTTGCTGAGATTGTGTTTCAGTCGTTGTCTTTCCTACAAAAAGTTCAGTCAGCTCGCTTTCTTTTTTATTGAGTCCTTCCAGCATGGCCGAAAATGAAGCTCCATCAGCGGGTAGTTTATCCACATCGGCTGTCATTAATCCCAGCCGGCTTTCACGAATATGATAAATTTGTTTGGCTGCTCCTTCAGCCAGTTTAGCTTCAGATCCTGCCATCATATATTCTTCACCCAATGGAAGTAAGGATGGAGATTCTGTTTTTTCAATTGGCGGTATCGTGGAATTTTCAACAGGCTTAGCTTCAGGCTGGCAAGGAACATTTACACCGCAAAGCAGACCTTGTGAGTTTACCGATAATTGAAATGAACCGGAATTTTTGTTTTGAATAAATTTAAAAGTACGGTTGGGATCTGGAATGGCCCGTGGTTTTACCATCAGACTTTTCAGGCGGTATACGGTTTTTTCAGTTGTAATTACTTTGGTTGTTCCCAGATAGCGTTCAGAATAACGATAAAACATACCCGGTGTTTGCGTTACTTTTTCCGTTTGCACTTCTATGCAAATTTCGGTTTTCGGCAAAGCATACACAATAGCGCATTCACCTTCGGTAAGCGAAAATGGAACTTGTGCTGAAACGTTCAGGGCCAGCACAAATATTGCAGATAGTAAGATTATCTTTTTCATTTGATTGGGTTGTTGTTTGTTATTTACTTCGTTTTATTAAAAGTTTTTCTACTTGTTATAAAGAAATTGATTAATATAACGTCGGGGGCTAATATCACTTTTTAGCCTTTGGCTTAGCTTTAGTTTTGGCTTTCGCTTTTGGTTTAGCCTTTGCAGGTGTTTTTTCCCTGGCCGGTTTTGCAGCAGCTGTTTTGCGTCCGAAAGGTTTCTTTTTCGTGGCGGCATCGGGCTGTGCTGCGATCAATTCCAGACATTTTTCAAGCGTAAGCGAGTTTGGATCGGTTCCCTTTGGTATTTTGTAGTTTACCTTGTCACGGGTGAAATAAGGTCCGAAACGACCATTCAAAACCTGAATTTCATCCTCAGCTCCCAAAGTCTGTATAATACGGTTTTTCTCAACTTCCCGTTTTTCTTCAATTATTTCAATGGCACGATCAGCCGAAACTTCCATAGGGTCATCGGTTTTCGGCAGCGAATAAAATGATCCATCGTGACGTATATAGGGTCCAAAGCGACCAATAGCTACAGTCATAACTTTGTCTTCAAATTCTCCAATCTGGCGGGGCAATTTGAATAATTCAAGAGCATCTTCAAAACTTATACTTTCGATGGATTGGTCGCGACGAAGTGATGCAAAAACAGGTTTTTCTTCTTCTTCTACGGTTCCAATCTGTGCCAAAGGTCCGTATTTTCCAATTTTTACCGAAAGTTGACGCCCACTTTTCGGATCCGTTCCCAAAACCCGTTCACCCACCTGGCGTTCGGAATTTTTCATCGTATCTTCTACAATGGGATGGAATTTTTTGTAAAACTTATCGATGGAAGCCGTCCATTTTATATCACCATCAGCAATGTTATCAAATTCTTTTTCAACATCGGCTGTAAAATTGTAATTCAACACATCCGGAAAGTTTTCAATTAAAAAATCAGTCACTACCAAACCTATATCTGTTGGGAAGAGTTTAGATTTTTCGGCACCGGTATTTTCAATTTTAATCTTATCAGTAATTTTACCGGCTTTCAGTTTAAGAACATTGAAATCACGTTTGTAAGCTTCACGGTCACCCTTTTCCACATATAAACGATTTTGTATGGTAGAAATTGTGGGAGCATAGGTAGACGGACGACCAATGCCGAGTTCTTCCAGTTTGCGTACAAGGCTGGCTTCACCGTAGCGGGGCGGTTTTTGTGAGAAACGTTGTTGAGCCACAATTTCTTCAGGCAAAAGTTTTTCACCGTTTTTCATTGCGGGAAGTAATGATTCATTTTCTGCATCCGATTCATCATCGGTCGATTCCAGGTAGACTTTTAGAAAACCATCAAACACAATGACTTCCCCCGAAGCCACAAATTGATGTTGAATGCCTGATATGCTGATATAAATGGATGTTTTTTCGAGTTCGGCATCCGACATTTGCGAAGCAATGGTCCGTTTCCATATCAATTCGTAAAGTCGTTTTTCCTGTGAAGAGCCTTCCACGGTATGAGCATTCATATAACTCGGACGAATTGCTTCGTGTGCTTCCTGTGCTCCTAAGGTTTTGGTATTAAACTTTCGGATATGAACGTATTTTTGACCGGCCATGCTGATGATTTCAGCTTTGGAGGTTCCCAATGCCAAATCGGACAGGTTTACCGAGTCGGTACGCATATAGGTGATTTTACCTGCTTCATAGAGGCGTTGAGCAACCTGCATGGTCTGTGCTACTGAAAACCCTAACTTACGGGCAGCTTCCTGTTGCAGAGTTGAAGTGGTAAAAGGAGGAGCGGGCGATTTTTTAGCCGGCCTGGTAACAATATTATCAACGCTAAATTGCGCATTTGTACATTTTTCCAGAAAATCCTGAGCCTCAGCTTTGGTCGTAAAACGTTGTTGTAATTCCGCTTTTAGCTCTATCTCTTTACCGTTTACATCGAAGGATTTAAAAACGGCATTTACCCGATAAGTAGCTTCAGCAGTAAATTGATTGATTTCACGTTCACGTTCAACAATCAGTCGGACGGCAACCGATTGAACACGGCCTGCAGAAAGCGATGGACGTATTTTTCTCCAGAGGATGGGTGAGAGTTCAAAACCTACAATCCGGTCGAGTATACGACGGGCTTGCTGAGCATCAACTAAATGTATGTCGATATCCCGGGGATTATCTATGGCATGAAGAATGGCTTCTTTGGTGATTTCGTGGAAAACAATACGACGGGTATTTTCTTTTTTTAGTTTCAGTTCTTCGTATAAATGCCAGGCAATGGCTTCTCCCTCGCGGTCTTCATCGGAAGCAAGCCAGACCATTTCGGCATCTTTGCTTGCTTTTCTAAGTTCCGAGACTATTTTTTTCTTGTCGGTTGAAACCACATATTGTGGCTGATAATTGTTTTCAAAATCAATTCCGATGCCTTTCTCAGCCAAATCGCGGATATGTCCGAAACTGGACATGACCTGGTAATCTTTTCCGAGAAATTTTTCTATCGTTTTAGCTTTTGCTGGTGACTCGACAATGACAAGGTTTTTCGACATACGGATGAATTATAAATTATAAATTAATAATTAACGATTGATAGTTGATTCCTTTCTGTACAATTAAAATGAATAAGCTAATTTGTTAATTAAAAACAAAATATTTTTAGCGAAAGTACAAGGTTTAATGAATTCGGGTGCAAAATAACAAAAACAAGTAGGTACGAGCCAAATTTTCAGCACATTATTTTTGTTTTTTATTGTTTAAAGCCTAAAAAAAGTGCAGAAAACGGATAAATTCAGACTTTGATGATTAAAAAAAGCGATTCATTGTCCTGATGATTATTTTTTTAGATTTAATTAATCTTTAAAAAAATGGAACTCATTCATAAGAAATTATCGCATTTTTCAGATAAGAATTGAACGGAGAAACCAAAAATAAAAGGCCGGGATGCATTGCATTCCGACCTTTTGATTTAAAAATTTAAAAGTATCTGATGATTATTTTATAGGTTTAATAACAAATCCATAATTGTATTCTTGGGCTTTTAATAAGTAGGGTTGATGAGGATATGCTCCCCAACTGTTGTCACCACCTACACCACGTTGTGCTAAATCGACGCTGAGAACAACTTCTCTGCGTGGAGTGATATCATTGGTGTGCCGGTATTTTTTCGATAATCCCGGATCAAAATCTTCCGGCCAATTATTGAGTGCACTGGCACAAATTGGTTGCAAACCTTCGATACGAATTCCTTTGCCCTCATTATTGGTGAGAGTGAGCCAACGTAAATCGGTTTTGTACCCATTTTCCTGCGGACGTGTATAGGGTACATATTGATCGGCGACTTTGGAATTATAAATACCAATAAACGATGCCGTATTGCGGTCGGAATAGTTTTCCAGGGGACCACGACCATAATAGCTAAAGTTGTCATATTCATTATTCAGCGACATAATCATACCAAAGCGGGGCATTTCCGGTAATTCGTTCACACCGGCTTTATAATGTACATCGACCGCAAAAGCTCCATCACCGGTCATAGTGTAGACAATTTGATAATCGGAAGCCACATCTTTTAAATAAAGATCTGCCGTAACAATTGCTTTGCCATTTTCTTCCTTAACCGCGATATTTTTTACAGAAGTATTTTCTCCCGCTGTTCGCCAAATGTTACATTTTTTCTCCATTCCATTTCCGAAATCATTATCGGTTGGAGCGCGCCAGAAGTTTGGAGTCGGATTCTCGTTGAAGTACCAGTTGTTGTCTGCTTTGTATCTTCCAATCAATCCGGACCGCTTATTAATTGTAACATCAACACCGGCTGCACTGAGTGTAACACGGTCTTTATCGTCAGTTACTTTTGGTTTATCGCCGGAAGTATTTGAAGTTACAAAGTATTTACCCTCACCAAGTTTGAACTGTTCGCGTGCAATTTCAAAATTCTGTGGCATAATTTCGGTACCAACTTTTGTAAGCGCAAAGATATTCAAAACATATTCCACACCATCTTTTGCCGGAAGAGCCGGCAAAGCCAACTGAACTTGTTTTTTCGAAAGTGGGGCAAGGTTCACATCAACGGTTCCTTTTTTGATAACCGATCCGTTTTCCAACACTTCATATTTGAATAGGTAATTTTCAAGATTTGTATACCCAAATCCATTTTCAATCCGAATAATCCCTTTATCCAAATCAACCGCTTTGAAAAGAATATCCTGATATACTTTTTTCACTTCGAAAGCACCCGGATGCGGTGTGCGGTCAGGCCAAACCAATCCATTATGATCGAAATTTTCGTCATTTGTATAATTTTGACTTCCCATATCGCCACCATAAGCCCAATACTTACGTCCAACTTCGTCGGTCACTTCAAAACCCTGATCAACCCAATCCCAGATAAATCCACCCTGCAAATTTTTGCTGTTGTGAATAATATCCCAATACTCCTGAAAATTTCCACTGCTGTTTCCCATGGCATGCGCATATTCACACATAATAAACGGGCGTTTCACATTCTCGCGATTGCCGTATTCTTTCATATACGAAACGCCGGGATACATCGGACAAACAATATCCGTATTGTCCTGTTCATGAGCTTGTTCAAACTGAACCAAACGGGTATTATCACGTTTTTTGATCCAGGCATAGGTCTTTTTAAACACATCGCCATTGCTTGCTTCGTTTCCTAATGACCAGATAATAACGGCCGGAAAATTTTTATCGCGTTCAACCAGACTGTAAGTTCTATCCAGATGCATATTGTCCCAGAGCGGATTATAGGCCATATTCTCTTTTCCATAACCCATCCCATGACTTTCGATGTTGGCTTCGTCAACCATAAACAATCCATATTGACTGCATAATTTCACCCATTTCAAATTATTGGGGTAATGGCTGCATCGCACCGCATTTATGTTCAATTGTTTCATCAACCGAATATCTTTCATCATCGTTTCTTTGTCCTGATAATGTCCGGTTACAGGGTTATGTTCATGAATATTGACACCGTGCACCATGATACGAATACCATTTACCAGCAATTGTCCGTTTTTCAATTCTACTTTCCGGAATCCAATTTGCGAGCCTATCACTTCATTCAACCGTCCGCTCTCATCTTTAAGTGTCAGCAATAAAGTGTACAGATTTGGTGTTTCATTACTCCATAATTTTGGAGCAGAGACCTTTTGATTCAGGGTGGTCGAATCGCTTGCATTGGCTGCAACATTCATCTTCACTGTTTTTACAAAAATCACTTTCCCGGAAGCATCCACCAATTTAGCTTCCACAAGCTGGTTATTTTTGGCACCCGAATTCATATTTTTCAGTTTTATATCAACTGACAAACTTCCGTTTTTATACGCTGCATCCAAATCGGGACGTGCAAAAAAATCGGCAATACGCACATTTTCAGTACTGAAAAGATAAACATCTCTGTCAATACCGGAAATACGCCAAAAATCCTGATCTTCGAGGTAAGAGCCATCACTCCAGCGATACACTTCTACGGCTATCAGATTTTTCCCCGGTTTCACGTAGTTTGTAATATCAAATTCGGCCGGACTCTTGGTGTTTTCTGTATAACCTACTTTCTGTCCATTAACCCAAACATACATTGCCGAAGTTCCCGCTTCGAAATGGATAAAAACCCGACGGTTGTTCCAATCCGCCGGAATGTCAATATAACGACGGTACGAACCAACCGGGTTGTCGGAATGATCGATATAAGGTGGATTTTTAGGAAACGGATAGGTTGCATTCGTATAAATCGGAATTCCATAGCCTTTCAATTCCCAATTCGAAGGAACTGAAATTTCTTTCCAGTTAATAACATTGAAATCAGTTTTATAAAAATCCTTTGGTCGTTGATCGGGAGTTGGAGACCATTGGAATTTCCAGTTTCCATCGAGGGACAAAAACCAGGGGGAGCGAATATATTCATCAGCAATGGCTGAAGACTCATCCGCATAAGGAAGAAATGCAGCACGTGCAGGTTCGCGATTAATCTGAAAAACGGCAGGATTTTCCCAGTCGTTTGCAACCGCTGCATTTTGTGCAAAGACAGGAAAAAGAAATGCAGCAAAAAAACTGCCTAATATCATTCTTTTTTTCATCAAAAGGTGTTTTTAGTTATAGTAAATATTTAAATTTAGATTACATCAAAATGATTTGAAATGAAAAACATTTTTCCGGTAATAAGCAACAGATCCATTAAGGATATTGAAAAATCCTTCTGAATCTAATCAATCATTCCGGTTTGAACATTTGGACTGATTTTATCCATCCATTTTAGTTCCATGGTACTGTCATTTTCGAATGTCAAAGGTAAGAAAATATAGGTTGAATTGGAATATTTTTTTCCATCCCAACGGTCGCCTACATACAAATAATTGGTTTTTTTATTCCCTTTAATTGGCAAAATAAAAGTGGATTGAGAATCGTAAGTAGTTGAATTTCCAATATCTTTCAGATCGGACCAAGGTCCGAGTATTGATTTGGCGTACGCATATTTTCCCTGATTTGGCGTCCAACCGGTGCAACCGGATGTCATTAAAAAGTAGTAATCACCCCGTTTTACCAGAGCAGGAGCTTCACGGTGTCCACCGGGCCAAAGCGTTGCAATTTGTTCTTTCGCATCCAGATAATCATCAGTCAGTTTGTACAACATCATATCATAATTTTCGCGGGCAGCCGAAAGGAAGTATGCCGTTCCGTCTTCGTCTTTGTATAAAGTACAGTCGCGTGACATGTTTTCGAAAGGACGGAAACTTTTCAGGAAAGTAAACGGTTTCTCAATATTATCTGAAAAGGCAACGGCTGCACGAGCATAACTGTAATCGCGTCCATATTCATAGTGCATCCACATAATGTATTTTTTGGTCTTTTCGTTGTAAATGACTTTGGGTCTTTCAATATTGGCCCGATCGAGTGCCGGATTAGATTCTCTTGTCAGTAAATCGGCACGAAATTCCCAATTCATCAAATCCTTTGACCGGTAACAGGAAACAAAAACACCATTTTTCCGATTTTCACCCAACCAATAATAATAGTCACCTACCTTTAGAAATCCTCCGCCATGAGCAGTAATTACCGTTCCGTTTATGTCTGTAAAATCCTGTCCATTAAGGATACTGGTTTTTGTCTCCATCGACTGAGCGAATATGCCGGAAGTAAAACCTATTAAGATAAAAAGTAAAATAGATTTGGATATAGAATGTGTTTTTTTAGTTTTCATTTTCTTGAAGCAAAATTTTAATCGGGCTGTTTATTTGGAAATATTCATTGCAAAATTAAATATTCTTTTCTTTCTCAAGGTAAAGAATTCATTCAATAAAGGGGAAAATAAAATAAGTTTAATTTCAAATTCGTGTCCGGTCATTCAACCGAATAAGTTGTCATTTGAAATGTTGATTATTTTTAATGGATTAGCTTAATTATAAGAAATAATTGCTAATTTTGGTGGCGAAAAATCATCTAAGTAATTAGATCTGTGATATAATTATAAACAGTTGTATTTCTTAAGATATTGTCTCCGGTCAAATTACGTTAGCATTCTTAGTTATAATCAAGTTGACTTTCAATTTATGAATTCAAATCAATCCCGTCTTCAGGTAGTTGACGCCCTTCGTGGGTTTGCTATCGTGTCCATCATGTTATTGCATAATCTGGAACATTTCGACTTTTATTTCTCCCCTAAAAATCTTCCCGTATGGATGCCGCCCATTGATAAAGGAATCTGGGATACACTTTTTTTTCTGTTTTCAGGAAAATCCTATGCCATTTTCGCCTTACTTTTTGGTTTGACTTACTTTATTCAGTCCAATAATCAGGAGAAAAAAGGGAAAGACTTCAGAGGCAGATTTGCGTGGAGATTGTTGCTTTTGCTTGGCTTTGGTCTGATTAATTCAGCATTCTACGAAGGTGATATTCTGACCATTTATGCCGTTATCGGATTCTTTATTATCCCTTTTGCCAAATTAAACAACAAGATGGTTTTCTGGATTGCACTTATCTTCATGCTGCAACCTTACGAAATGATGAACTTGATTAATGCAATTCTGAATCCGGATATAAAGCCAGTCAGCCATATTGCCGGATCTTACTTTGACAGGATGGGGGAGTATATCACAGGCGATTCATTTGTGAAAACGGTCATTGGCAACCTGACCAACGGAAAAATGGGTGTAATAATATGGTCGTGGGAAGTAGGGCGTGTTTTCCAAACCTTGTCTTTATTTTTGCTTGGTATGCTGGCCGGCAGAAAATCCTTGTTTGTTGTATCAACTGAAAATAAAAAATTCTGGATGAAAACACTTGTAGTTGCAACCGTATTATTTATCCCCTTATTTATCTTTCAAAATGGATTGCATGACTGGATTAGTAATACAGCCGTTCGTCGTCCGCTGGTAATAATGGAAAAGTCGTGGACCAATATGGCATTTATGTTTGTTTTGGTGTCGGGTTTTGTATTGCTTTTTCAAACCGGCACTTTCGGCAGGATCCTGAATATTTTTTCTCCCATTGGACGCATGAGTTTATCAAACTACATTATGCAATCGATGATTGGTTCATTTATTTACTATGGTTTCGGATTAGGATTATACGAATACACCGGAGCTACTTACTGCTTATTCATCGGCATCACATTGGCTGTTTTGCAGGGATATTTCAGCTACCGGTGGTTTAAGCATCACAAGCAGGGGCCACTTGAAATTCTCTGGCACAAGGCTACCTGGATTGGTTCGAAATAAGTTAATGTGCAGTTTCATCTAAACCTTCGGCTTTTTCAACTGTTTGAGTTGGAAATACAAATCAAACAAAAAAATGGAAGACGAAAAAAAAATATATAAACGAGCTTATCAATTAAGCCTGTTTACCATATTCTATAATATAATTGAAGGAATTGTTTCCATAGCACTGGGTTATGAGGACCAGACACTGACTTTATTTGGGTTTGGGATCGATAGTTTTATTGAAGTGATGTCGGGCATTGGCATTGCCGTTATGATTTTACGCATTAGCCGGAATCCCGAAAGTTCAAAAAACAAATTTGAGATCAGCGCCCTGAAAATCACCGGAACCGCCTTTTATCTCTTATCAGCCGGATTGTTGGCCGGAACTATCCTGAATGTTATTAATGGTCATAAACCCGAAACCACATTTTGGGGCATCATTATCTCTCTTATTTCAATCGTTATCATGAGCTGGCTTATGATGGCTAAGAAAAGAGTCGGTCAGCAACTCAATTCACAGCCCATTATTTCAGACAGCAACTGCACGAAGATTTGTGTGTATATGTCGATTGTATTGCTGGTTTCAAGCCTGCTATATGAATTGACCGGATTTATTTACGCCGATGCTATCGGTGCATTGGGACTGATTTATTTTTCCTTTAACGAAGGGAGAGAAGCCTTTGAAAAGGCAAAAGGGAAAGTTTGCGCGTGTGATGAATGTGAAGATTAAACGTTTTCGGAAACAGAGATTCCGGGAATTATATGTTGAATATCAAAAACGATTGTTTGGCTTTAATGATCAGCCAAACAATCGTTTTGTTATTTGTTCCCTTTTATTTTTATGATTGTCAAAGACATTGGTTGTGTAGAATAGCTAAAACGTTTTGGGGCATTTAATTCGGAATTAGATGGAGAAACGTTGGAAGGGCTTTCGAAAGAGTTTTTGGCATTAGCATCTCCTGTAAGCTGTGTAAGAGTTGCTTTTGTTCCAATACCCTTAAAAGCAGACAAATCTATTTTCAGGTTCTTTTCTGTTTTGCTGTAATTCACCAGTTTAATAATTACATCCCCCGATTTATTGTCCCGAACACACGAAAATGCCAGCGTTGAGTCTTGCCTATTCTCTGTAGAAATAATATCTGAAAAATAACGATCGCCCTGATTGACTGAAAATAGTTGCTGAACAAAATAATTGGGTGTACGATAAACCGTTGTATTATTGAAATAAATCATGTCCGGATTCCATTGGGTATGGCCTTCTTTGGCCAACATTGGTGCATAGGATGCCAAATGAACCACATCCCCGTTTCGTTCCAGCGAAGTCATAAAAGCTGCTTCGGCAAGGGCATTGAACAAAGTATTGCCCCGGGAGGCATATTCGCCCAGATATACTTTCGATTTTGTGCGGTCGTAAGAATCGTAGCGTTTTTGATTGGCAATAAACCATTCCGGACTTTCATAATAATGCTCATCAACCATGGGAACTGTCAGTTTAGTGGCAAAATTCCAACCCAGGTCAAAATCTTCTCCTTTTGGGGAGGGACCCACTGTTCCAATTATAGTAATTTCAGGATGTTTTGCTTTCAGCACATCGTAAATGAGTTTAAACCGTTCCCTGAATTCGGGTGTTTGTTTGTCTTCGTTTCCAATACCGATATATTCCAGATTGAACGGTTTTGGATGGCCGGCTTCTGCCCGTTTAGCACCAAAAGTAGAAGTAACCGGACCATTGGCATACTCAATCAGATCCAATATTTCCTGAATATAATCATTCATTTCACTCAGTTGAATTCCTTTTTGACCGGTTCCACCGATTCGCCAGGTTCCACCCGAATTCTGACAACTCACCGCTGCCGGGACAACCGGAAGCGGTTTTGCTCCTATGTCTTCGCAAAACTGAAAGTATTCGAAATAACCCAGGCCGGCTGTCTGATGATAACCCCATATATTTCGTTGAGCAACTCGTTGTTCCACCGGTCCAATTGTATTTTCCCAACGATACATATTGCCCAGACCGTCACCGTGTACCAGACAGCCGCCCGGGAAACGCATAAATTTGGGTTTCAGGTCGGCAATGGTTTGCGCCAAATCGGCCCGAAGACCATTGGGTCTGTTTTTAAACGTGTTTTGTGGAAAAAGCGAAACCATATCGATGGCTAATGTTCCTTTTGCTTTGGCCAACACAATCAGACCGGCACTGTCATCCGTTTGTGTTACGGTAAGTGTAGCGCTGTATTTTTTCCAGCCTTTGGAGTCTGTTGAAAAACTTGTTTCACCTAAAACAACTCCTTTTTTACCAACAAGTTTTACCTGAACCGGAAATGAATTGTCCGAAACCGGACGAAGAAAAACGGAAAAATCATACTTTTCACCTACTTTCACCGGAATACCGTCAAAGCCGGAGTTCTTCAATCCTGTACCTTCTTGCCCAACGTCCTCAATTTTCAAAACGGCATAATGAGGATTAGTTGGGTTGACCGGAGAACCTGTTTCCACTGAGATAGTTCCATAGCCATAGCCTTTCGTAATATATTCCCAACCTGTAAACAAATTCCAACCGTTATGATCGCTCAAACTGTATTCGAAGGAACGATTTTGAACCAGTTCGGCATAAAGCCCTCCATCGGCGGCATAATTGATATCTTCAAAAAAAATACCGAAGAGGTCCGGACTAATGGCTTTGGAAGATCCTTTCTTTGCTTGTGCATTCTCCGAAAGAAAAATACCGAATAGGATAGCAGCAATAAAAACAGTTTTGAATCTCATTCTATTCTATGGGTTGATTATTTTAAACTTACCGGTTCAATTCCTTTATGTGTCGGAATAACCTGTTTAATACTCTCATCGGCATTGAATTCCATTTTATCAATACATACTTCGCGGTTAAAGCCTGCTGCATCGCCCATCTTTATTCCTTTCGGGTAATTAAAGCGGTGATAAACAATATACCATTCATCTTTTCCGGGGATTTGAAGCACCGAATTGTGACCGGTACCATAAATGCCGGCTTCTTTGTTTTTGGCAATAACCAGATTTTCTTTTGGAATAAGTATTTTACCCAGCGGAGAAGATGCGACTCCATAGCGTACCTGATAGTTCTCACTTCGGGTGTCATCCTCCGACCACATAAAATAGTAAATGCCTTTGCGGAAAAATACATATGTTCCTTCCCTGAACGATTTGTCCGGTTTTAAAATTGTGGTTGTTTCGGGTTTGATGGAAGTCATATCGTCATTCAGTTCGGCTCCGGCCATAAAACCGTTTCCCCAATAAAGGTAACTTTTGTTCGTTGCCGGATCGGTAAATACATCCGGATCAATCACCTGACCACGGTTGACTCCATCGGGTCGTTTGTCCAACAAAGGTTTACCCGAATCGATAAAAGGACCGGCAGGATTGTCGGCTACAGCCACCCCGATTTTTTGAGCTGCCGTGAAATAGTAAAAGTATTTATAGACTCCATCAATTTTCTTCTCCACAATGCAGGGAGCCCAGGCATTT
>JAQTOL010000016.1 GCA_028748945.1 Paludibacter sp. | reverse complement strand
TTTTAGTCTGTCTGTGTTTGAGAAAACTACTATAAATGAACTGTTTATAAAACAACATTACATAAACAATACTACTCAAGATTCTAATCAACTGACTATCTTTGATTTATAACCGGACAGTAGTGATGTATATTATGATTTATTTGGGAAGGAACCAGCTTGTTTTAAAGAATCAAACCTGTTAGGTTGAAATGAAAAAGTAAATCAAAAAATTCTATAGGAAGATAAAAAAGTTTATCTTTGCTTTTACAAATTCAGAATTTATCCAGTGATTTGAGAAAATCATCACTTGAATTATTTTGCAAGAGAAACAAACAATAGTATACATTACGAATCAATCTATTGGTTAGTTTTTCACAATTATCATTTTATACCTTCCAATCTAACATAATGAAACATTTTCGATTCCTGTTCTTTCTTCTTTTTATCCCGGTAACCGTATCAGGGCAACTGTATATTAACGAATTTATGGCGTCGAATGCATCAACCATCAAAGATCCCGATTTCAATAATGATGCCGATTGGATAGAACTGTATAACGATGGTAATGCGGCTGTTAACCTGAATGGTTATTATTTGACAGATAATTTGACCAACCCCAATAAATGGATAATTGGAAATGTCACCATTGGAGCAAAAGGATTCGTTATTTTCTGGGCAGACGGAATGAATACCGGGAATCACACGAGCTTTAAGCTGGATGCTCAAATTGAAGAGATCGGTCTCTATAAACCCGATTTATCCGTCGTGGATACTTTACGATATATTAATCAAAATCCGGACATTTCCGAAGGAAGAAATCAAAACAACCTTGATCTCTGGGGCCGTTTCTCAACCGCAACACCTAATGATGCCAACACAACGGAGTTTTTCAGCGATTTTGCTCTGAATGAACCTATATATAATATCCGCGGAGGCATCTATAATAAAAACCTTTCGGTTACTCTCTTTACCGATTTAGGTGGTGAGATACGCTATACGCTTGATGGTGCGGATCCAACTCTCAGTTCTCAACTCTATACAAATCCGATTGATATAACGGCTACTACCGTAGTAAGGGCGCGTATTTTTAAACCGGATATGTTACCCGGGCCAATTATTACCAATACTTATTTTATTAATGAGCAAATGGAAAACAGAGGTTTACCGGCTGTTTCGTTGGCAACTAATCCCGGAAATTTCTGGGATTCGACCAATGGTATCTATGTTCAAACTTTTAAACCGGAATGGGAAGTTCCGGTAAATATCGAGCTATTCGAAAACAACGGTTCTGATCGCGCCGCCTTTAATGAAATGGCCGGAGTTAAAATCAACGGACTTTATTCCTGGCAGTTACCTGAAAAAATGTTGGGTGTTTATTTCAAAAAACGCTATGGAACAGGAACATTGGATAATACGCTGTTTTATGATTCTCCCCGCACCGGATTTAAAACCTTTGCACTGCGAGCCTCAGGAAACGACTGGAGTAATACGTTGATGCGTGATATACTGGGACAGAATGCAACACAACTGAACATGAATCTAGACATTTCTCATTTCCGTTGGTGCACAGTCTATGTCAACGGACAATATATGGGTATTCATAATTTCAGGGAAAAGATCGAAACCGATTATATTGAAAAATATTACGGTTTAGCTGCCGGTACTTTTGATATGGTCGAAAATGAAGATTATGCCGAATGTGGTGATTTAATTGCATATAACGAGCTGAAGACTCTTTTTTCAAAAGACTTATCCGTTCAGGCAAACTTCGATGCAGTAGCAGAAAAAATGAATATTGAAAATTTCACCGATTTGGTTATTACAGAAATAGCCACCGGAAATTCGTCGATTGACCACAACGTGATGGCCTGGAAGCCAAAAGATTCGGGTAAATGGAAATGGATCTTGATGGATCTCGACCGGGGTTTCAATAATCCGGGGACTGATCTTATCAGTTTTTCCGTGAATCAAACATCCTTTCCATTCAAAAACTTAATGGCAAATGCCGATTACAAAGCCTATTTTGGTAAAAGACTGGCTGATCATTTATTTACCAGTTTTAGTCCGGACAGAATGAAAAGCCTGATTGAAAATCATCGGGCTGAAATTGCTCCGGAAATCCCCAAACACATTGCCCGTTGGCTGGGTACCACTTCCTCCTATGGAAATGCAATGCCGTCGGTTGAATATTGGAACAATGAGGTTTCGAAGTTGAAGACATTCGTGGATGCCAGACCGGCGGTTTTAATAAACGATTTAAATAATTACGGGTTCAACGGATCAGCAACACTTTCGCTGTCTGTTTATCCTGAAAATGCCGGAACTTTGAAATTAAACGGGTTTAAGGTTTTCGGGAACCACAATTCGGGGCAGTATTTGAAAAATGTAAATTCAGAAGTTACAACCGAAGAAAAAGCAGGCTACAGTTTTAAAGGTTGGGCGAGTGGAATCAAAAAAACAATTATTCCAACATCATCCGTTTGGAAATACCTGGACAATGGGACAAATCAGGGAACCGCATGGGCTGTTACAAACTTTGACGATTCAGCATGGAAATCGGGAGCCGGTCAACTTGGATATGGCGATGGTGATGAAACAACCACCATAAGTTACGGTTCAAGCAGTTCGAATAAATATATCAGCACTTATTTCAGGCATAGTTTCGGTTTAAGTGAAGCTGATAAATCCGGATCGAATTATACGATAAATCTAATGGTCGACGATGGAGCGGTAGTTTATCTGAATGGTGTTGAGATTATCCGAAATAATATGCCAACAGGCTCAATCAGTTACACAACGATGGCATCTTCGGCAATTGGTGGTGCAGCTGAATCGGCCTACAGTATTTATCCCATAGATAAGAACCTATTGCTCGTCGGAAATAATGTGCTGGCAGTGGAAGTACATCAAAATGCCGCCAACAGTTCGGATGTTAGTTTTGATCTTGAAATGGTTTGTGATATAAGTGATTACAACAATTTGATATCTCCAACAAAGAATTACCCCATAAATCTTACCGGAGATTTAAGTCTGACAGCTGTTTACGAAGCAGGTTCATCCTGTGTGGTTCCGGATACTATTGCTGAAAATACGACGCTGTACAAAAGTTGTTCGCCCTATCTTGTTCGCGACAATGTAACCATAAATAGCGGCGTTACTTTAACAATCGAACCGGGTGTTGAAATTTATATGTCACCAAACAGCAATATATTTATTCACGGCAATATCAATGCAAACGGGACTTCTGCTGAGAAAATTACGTTCAAAATAAATCCGCAGTATACAAACGAAGGCTGGGGCGCGCTTAACTTTTGGAATACCAGTGCAACATCTAATCTGACTTATGTCATAGTTGAAGATGCTACAAAAGGTCCTGTTCCGGTACGCGTTGGGGCAATAAATTCATTTTACGGCAATTTAAATCTTGATCATATTCTGATTGATAAAACGAAATTAAATCCTGTTTCGGCAAGATATTCTGATATCACTTTAACTAATAGTTATATACATTCTTCCGCAACCAGTGACCTGATTAATGTAAAATATGGTCATGCAACCATCGAAAATTGCACTTTTGTCGGGAATCCCGAGTTTGATTCGGATGGGATCGATTACGATGGGATCGAAAACGGAATTATCCGAAACACCAGACTTTACAACATTCTGGGAAACAATGCCGATGCCATTGATATCGGTGAAGAGGCCACCAATATAATCATCGACAGTGTGGTAATAGTCAATGCATATGATAAAGGTGTTTCGGTGGGACAAAGATCGTCTGTAGTACTCACAAACAGTTTATTGGTAAACTGCAACATGGGACTTGGCATAAAGGATTCAAGTTCGGTTAGTATCAATCAATGTACTTTCTACGGGAATGGTTCGGCCATCAGTTGCTATGAAAAGAATCCGGGCAGGGCCGGTGGAAATGCAAAAGTAACAAACAGCATTTTATCAAACGCTTCGATGGCTTCTTATCAGTCTGACAGTAAATCGAAAACACAATTCAGCAATTGTTTATCAGACAACGATCTGCTGAGTGCCGATCCGTCAAACCGCTTTGGCAATCCAAAATTTACTGATCCCACACATTATGATTTCTCATTAATATCAGACTCTCCGGCTATTGGTGGTGGAAATGAAAACGGACAATCAACGAATTTGGGAGCAAAATTCCCTAAAATTGACATAGAGCCGGATGTGATGATTTGCCGGATTTATATTGATCCGTTAAATTCGGGCAATCCGGAATATCTGGCTTTGTACAATCCATCGACAAAAACGATAGATTTGTCGAACTATAGTCTTGTAAAAGGAGTGAATTGCATAATTCCTCCGGGAACAGAACTGGCTCCGGGCGACACATTATTCATTACTTCCAATGCAACGAATTGGAATCCAAATCGAAAAGTAGTGCAATGGATCGATGGAAAATTATCGAACGAAGTTGAAGCCATTGAATTACTGAATCAATATGGAATGGTAGCCGATCATATCAGTTATTCTCCAGTCGATTGGCCTGTTCATGCATTCAACTCAGAGTCATTTTTAGCATTGAACGGACCAACATTAGACAATCATTTTCCTGAAAACTGGAAAGCCATGAACTATATCAGCGATGGGCTTACAAATCCAAAAGATAAAAACACATCAGGTATACAAATTTATCCAAATCCGGCAACGGATAAGTTGATGATAGTCATGAAGAACCATGGGAATACAATATTTGAAATTTATTCGGCATTAGGTCAGTTACAGAAACAAATCCGGTCCGATCAAAGTGGAACTACGACTATTATTGTTTCGGATTTGGAAGCAGGTGTTTACTTTATTAAAGCTGGAAATCAAACAGGAAAAGTATTAATAATAAGATAGACTTGAAATAAAATTATCCACTATTAATGAATAAATTATGAAAAAAACATGCATTTTATTATTGGCAATAATTGCCTCTAATATCTTATCGGGACAAAATATTGAACTTCCTGCAGCACAAAAAACAGGAGGAATGCCTTTGATGGAAGCATTGGCAAACAGAGCTACTGTCAGAGCTTTCGATTCGACAGAACTGTCCGTCCAACAATTGTCAAATTTGCTATGGGCATCATTCGGTGTAAACAGGGCTGATGGCAAAAGAACAGCTCCTTCCGCTAATAACAAACAGGAAATGGAGATTTATGTCCTCTTAAAAAGCGGTTCTTATCTTTATGATGCGCTGAACAATAAACTCAACCTGATTACAACAGATGATTTACGCAGTCAGGCTGCTAGTCAACGATTTGCGGAAGCACCTGTTCAGTTAGTCTTTGTTGCCGACCTGGCTAAAAGAGGAGGAGATTCTGAAGCCAGTTTAAGAACGGCAAACATAGACTGTGGCTATATATCACAAAATACCTACTTATTTTGTACTTCAGAAGGACTCGTAACCGGTGCGAGAGGCAGTTTCAACCGGGATATTTTAATTCCTAAACTCAATTTACGACCAGAACAAAAAATTCTGTTAGCTCATTCGGTTGGCTATCCTAAAAAATAAAACCTGAATTTATTGTTTTTTCGTTTTATGTAAAAAAGGTTGCCTCGCGGCAACCTTTTTTACAATTAAAAGAAGTGTAAACCAAATGATAAATCAATAATCGTATTCTTATTCAAATATGATCTACTCTGGTAAAAGTCATCGGGTCACTTTTACAAAAAAATCAGTATTCAATTACTGTTTCACTAATTTATCGACAATTACTCCACTTGATGTTTCTAATTTCAAAAAATACAAACCTCCCGGAAGAAAATTCAGTAAAATATTTTCATTTTCAGCAACTTGTGTTTTTATCAAAGTCTTACCATTCATATCCATAAGAGTAAGTTTGGCAACTCCATTAAAGCCCTTAATCCTGAATGCACCCAAAACCGGATTCGGATATATAATATAATTATTTTTATTAATATTCACGACACTTGTAATAGATGCACTTGAACGATAGAGTCCATCGTCCGCACCCACCCATACTTTATCATCTACACCTATTGCAACCGCCTGAACTGTTTGGCCTGTTAATCCTTCTGAAGCAGCGTATGCACCCCATGTTGTTCCATCATAGGTTTTTATTCCGCCGTTGGCCTTACTGTAACGACCTAAATAAATATTGTTTTGACTGTCAAATGCCACATCCATATAGTAATTTGATGTTGTTGTACCCAGCAAATTGAAAGTTGATAAATCGTCAGATTTATAAAGAGAATTTCCCATTAAAATCCATAATTTACCCAATTTGTCTTTTTCAATTATATAAGTACTACCGACCCCATTAGAAGTTAGTGTTTTCGTTTCAACAAGAGTATTTCCACTATATTTAAGCAGTTTTTCATACGAAATCACCCACATAATCCCATTTAAGTCGAAAATTGCACTGGATATTCTCTTATCAGGTGCTTGAAATAATGAATCGACCTGAGTACCATTATATTTATAAATATTCCCCTGCCCGGCAACAATATAAATGTTATTTGCAGCATCCTGAAATAAATATCCCGGATTCGATACGGAATTATTCAGGTTGAAAGTTTGCCAACCGTTATTATAAACACTTAATCCCGGACTTGAATAATCACCAATGGCCCAAATCCTGTTTAAATGATCACAATACATTCGCCCGATAGCATTGGAATGTAAACCATCGGAAACTGTATAATTCTGAAATGTTGTTCCATTATATTTTGAAACACCTGAAGAAGTTGCAATCCAAAGATTGCCATCTTTATCAAAAATTACATCTTTGATCGCGTTTGAAGGTAAGCCATCTACAGTAGTGAATTTAGTCCATGACAAAGTGGCCTCAACATTTGCATTGTTATTGATTTTTTTTAAAAATTGTGCCTGACCAATTAAAAAGATACTCAGACTTAAAAAAAGTAGAATTATTTTTTTCATATTACTTGTTTATTAATTGAAATATACTTTTTTGCTTCCTGTCAGTATTTGCATATACACTTCAGCTAAGTTCTTTCAGTTCTTTATCTTATCGAAATACCAAAGCCTGCAGATGCAGTAGGATATTTTTGCATCGTGTATTGAGCATGGACTGAGAGTACCCATAACACTTTTAGTCGCAAACCAAATGTTACATTTGGCATCACTTCACTTGTAGGAGCAATTTGAATTGGGTTCGCGATATTATCAATATTCATAATCGGTTTATTAGTTCCCGCTTCCCGGTCGGGAACTGTATAAGTTGTTCCACCAATAACTTCTTCATGAGTTTTGGGATTTCCAAGAATCGGATAATTGCCAGCCATTGTCAGATTAAAAGATGTTTTAGTAATACCAAAACCAACATATGGAGTAACAAATAATAATTTTTTGGATACAATAATATTGGCGGTCATTGCATTTGCAGAAATACTCATTCCCTGTGTACTATAATCGGTATTCGTTGGTATATAGGCTAGATCGGAACCTACTAACATATCGGGGGTAATTCGTGCAGAAGCAGGAAAACCATATTTCAAATCAAATTTTGTGTATGCCAACAGGATGGAAGCATCAAAAGGAAGATCCTTAACAACCGGAATCCATTGTTTGAAGTTATGTTTAATTCCAACTCCCCACATAGAAACATTGAAACCGGAGGCATTAACGGTTGGGATAAATCGAACCGATACATCATTTATAAATGGTAAACCGATTGTAAACTGAACACTGGCAGTCGGCATATACTTAGAGATACCCGCAGGTGTAATAAAAGAAGTGATTTTACCGGGATAAAGAGGATTTGCTGTTCCGTCTCCCAATGTCTGAGGTTGCATCAGGTTAAGTTCCACTCCGGGTCCTGTCCCTCCAAATGTTGGCGCCTGAGTAATACTTGTATTTGTAGGGACCAGATTAGTTAAACCCGTCAGACTAAACATTTGCTCCGCAACAGGAACTTCTACAAGTCCGCCCCCGATAGTTAAATCAAAGCCAAATGGTTTGTGTACGGCAGCAGTATTGTACCAGTTTGTACCCAGGCCGGCAGCAAAACTATTTCCCGCAGGAGTCAGATAACCATTGGCAACCGTATTTAAGTCGGCAACACCTGCTTTGAAGATACTCGAAATATCCTCCTGAGCTTGTAAAGTTGAGGCAGAACTGCATAGTATCAATACAATTGCTGCAAAATGAATAATTTTTTTCATGGTATTTTTTTTTGAATTAATATTTAAATTGTTTTTCCGTTATATCGAACACTCATTTTATTCTCTTGTTTAAATCTGATTTAAAATTCACACTTTTTGATCTGGCAATTTTCAAAAAAAAACTACCGTGTATTTTTTTTATTGAAGTAATGTGTAATTAGTAATTATTTTACTATTTTTGCATGCCTTTCGTTTTGAACAGTAGAATATATTAATTAGTTAATTTTGAAATCATTTTTTATGAATGAAAAATTAGTCCTTATTATTTCATCCTCTGCAATTTTAAATTTATCTATTATTACCATTTTAAGTTGGGTAAAATCGAAAGACAAACCGGCGAATTTCTGGCTTGGTTGTATGTTTTTTGCATCGACTGCAGCCATATTAGATAATACTTTTATTTTTGCCAAAAGCGGAAACATTTTGCTCTATTATTTAGGATTAGCTTCTAACCTATCATTCGGAGGTTTAATAATTAGTGTTGTCGAGAGCTTTCTTCATCCTGAAAGAAAAACAATCAAATTCAACTGGAAATTATTTATTCCAACCTATACTTTTCTTCCCTTTATTATTTTATGTATCATAGAACCACTTTGGGCAACCAGAACAATTCAGTTTGCTGAAACCGGGAGAATGACTATTTTCGGTATAATATATAATCTTATAATAGTCTGTTATTCTTTAGGTTCAAACATATACTTACTTAGCAAACACAGTCAAATAAGATTAAGACCCGAATCAAAAAACAAACAAATGATCCTTATTAATGAGTTTTTGTGGACTATGATGATTCTTCAATCCATGGCATTTTTTCCTTTCTTACTAAATATGGACATTCAATATGTAATTTTATATATGCCTATTTTTGGTCAGATTTTCTTTATTTATGTTTTCTTCAGAATGACGTATTCAATGAAATTATTCGAAGTTCAGGCTATTTCACAAGTTCCTGTTGAAAATGCGGTTAAATATGCTGCATTAAAATTAGACGATCAGAAAGTTGAAGATATCCGCTTGCAAATTATTGAATTAATGGAAAAGAAAAAATCATATTTAAATATGGATTACACCCTTTCCGAGATGTCCAAAGAATTGAAGATTTTACCCAACTTACTTTCTATGGTAATAAACAGTAGATTGAATTGCTGTTTCAACGAATATATTAATACTTTACGTATACAGACTGCCATCGGATTACTCAATAAAGCCGGTAAAAACAATCTGACCATAGAAGCCATTGCTTACGAATCAGGATTTAATAATCGTACCAGCTTTTATAAAGCATTCAAAAAACAAACCGGAAAATTACCCAAAGAATATCTTCAAAAAGAAAAGGAAAGGAAAGACGTTGTCTGATGATTATTTCTTTTCCATTATTCCTTTATCAATTTTTTTACAATCGTTTCGTTACCGGTGATTATTTTTACAAAATACAAATTACCGGGAAGTGAGTTGACAGAAATAAAATCATTGTTTGCAACTTGTTTTGTCAACAATACCTTTCCGTTCAAATCTGTAATATCTATACGGGCTTTACCCTCAAATCCTTTAATTCTAAATCCGTTTAAAACCGGATTTGGATAAAATTCTATCGATTCGGATTTTAGAGTGAGAATCTCAGTTATCCCTTCTACTATATTAAAAAAATCTTGCCATACTACAGCCGCCTGGTATGCCACTTTCGTGCCTACAGGAACATGAAGCGTACAGGTTGTTTTATTTACATTACTAAAGGCATAAGTTGAAGAACTTAAATCAACCGGGGTGGAACTATTAGCATAAATGGTTGTTAAACCTGTACATCCACTTAAAACAGCATTTCCGATCGAAGTAACCGAAGAGGGAATATTTATTGTTGTCAATTTTGAGCAACCGAAAAATAAAGAAGCTCCTAAAGAAGTAACCGAAGATGGAATATTTATCGAAGTTAAATTTGAACAACCATAAAAAGCTCCACTCACCATAGTTGTTATGGTTGTTGAGGGTATAACAACTGTTGCTAAACCCGAACAACCATAAAATGCCTGATTGTCAATACAGGTAATATTTGTTGGAAGTGTTATTGATGTCAATTTAGCAGTGTAATTATTTGGTGCAACAGGCGATAATGCAATTTTGGGAATAGTATTGATTGGATAAACGTTACTGCCTGGCATTGGCCCTGCTGTGCCTGTATAAGCAACAATATTAACCGCACTTAAATCCAACACCAATAAGTTTGACATATAGTAACTGATCTGTTTAAAATCCCTGGCATCAATAGTTCCTGTCAATGTCAGGTTGGTAACATTTACATAATCATTACCCACAGCAGTTAATATAGATCCGGGAGTGGTGACATTCACTGTTTTGGATAATTCAGCTTTCCCCTGAAGAATGTAACTCAGACACAGTAATAGTAAGATTGTTTTTTTCATAATACTTGTTTTTCAGTCGTCAAACCTGATAAAAGCCTGAATAACCGGTTTATAATTCTCAGAATAGCTTAAAAAATATCAGCAATTGTTTTTATGAAAGTATTAAACCCGAAAGCAAATACTATTAAACAGTTCATTTTATAATGTCTGCTTTCGGATTTCTTTAAACACGGTTGTATTTGCCAACGATCTATTTATTTATGACTACTACTTTATTTGCTTCGTTTATTAATACCAAAGCATTATCCAGCATTGCCATATCAACAATAACTGCATCCACATCTATCATTTTTATAAGTTTTCCTTTTGCGACATCCAAAACAGTTATGTTCTGAACGAAATCTTTTTTTACTCTTTTTCCTCCGGCAATATAAACTGCATTTTCATCGGCGCATAGAAAATTCCCGTTTGATTTTTTAACACTTATAAATCCGCTATATCGTACACCACGAAGTAATGGAAGTCCAATATCCTTTTTGTTTTCCCATACTTTTTTCCCTTTAGGTGTAAAAGCCATTACATCAAAGTTGGTGGCAACAAATAATGTACTGCTATTATGTGTCAACGAACTGGCACCGCTGCCCGCGTTTCCATTGGCATCAACAAATTCATCCCAATCTTTATCAAGATTTTCTTTTATACAAAACAATCGGGCAACACCATCCTTTTGACCTTTTGGACCTGTAGGACAATTTGCCAGAAATATTTGATTTTGAAAAAATATCGGTGCGATATTCATTACTTGTAAAGCGGAGAATACACCATACATTACTTTTTGATTTAAGATTTTTCCATCCAAATCTATCAAATAGAGTCTTGCTGATGTGGCAGCGTAAATTGCATTGTTGGCTATCAAAGGTTGATTTGGCGTAAAGTGATCAAAAATATTTTTTCCAATTTTTATCTTTTCACCCACGAAAGTTTTTGATTTAAGGGCCCCGTTAGCTAAATTGAAAATGTACAAGGAATCGTTACTCATAATTGAAACAATATCTTTATCCACTGCCGGGTATGATATTTTAGTATTACCATTAATTTTAGTCGACCATTTTTCATTACCATTTAAATCAAGTATTCCTAACACGTCATCTGTGATAAAAATTTTGTCCCACAAAGAA
Organism: Paludibacter sp.; assembly: GCA_028748945.1. GTDB lineage: Bacteria > Bacteroidota > Bacteroidia > Bacteroidales > Paludibacteraceae > Paludibacter. The sequence continues at coordinate 5,302 of JAQTOL010000016.1, read as the reverse complement.
CTGAAACTGCTGAAAAGTTTCCCTTCCCGGCCCTGATAGATATAATTACTGTAAGCAATTAACCCATCTTTTATCTCAATTAATCGTACAGTGGTTTCGGGAAGCTGTTTTACCCAAAGCACTGTCATGTCAGGTTTTAGAGCTGCAATTCCATTTTGACCGGCAACATAAATAATACCTTTATCGACCTTCATTGAAGTGAAATTACCGATAGTTAAGCTCTGGGAATTTGCCGAAATTGCAATAACTAAAATTGCAACTAACGTTAAGCATTTTGATAGTTTCGTTTTCATTTTGTTTTTATTTAATGATAAAATTATGTGATTAATTAGAAGCAAAAATATAGTAAAATAATGCTCCCGATGTTAAGATACATAAATGTTGACAAAATAAAAGCCGATGGGATAAATTTGAGATTGAATAATATTTCAGAATTCAAACAAATTAATCTCTCAATCTGTTAGTATGACAAAGATCTGACAAACTTAAAAAACAACCATATGAATTTACTGGATCAATTAAAAACGTACACCAAAGTTGTAGCCGATACGGGTGATTTTGCGTCTATTGCAGCTTATAAACCGGCTGATGCCACAACAAATCCATCGTTGATTTACGCCGCAGCAATGGATGCCAAATACAGTTCGCTGATCGATGATGCTTTGCTCTATGCCAAAGGAAAATCGAGTGATAAAAAGGTTCAACTGAAGTTGGCAATGGATAAATTGGCGGTAAATTTCGGATTAAAAATTCTGGAAATTGTTCCTGGCCGCGTTTCTACCGAAGTAGATGCACGCTTGTCATTTGACACGGAAGGAACCATTGCCAAAGCGCATGAATTAATTGCCCTTTACGAAGCAAACGGCATTTCGCGTGAGCGGATTCTGATTAAAACGGCTTCCACCTGGGAAGGTATTCTGGCTGCAGAAATGCTCGAAAAAGAAGGTATCCATTGTAACTTAACCTTGCTTTTCTCTTTTGCACAGGCAGTACGATGTGCTCAGGCAAATGTTACATTGATTTCACCTTTCGTCGGCCGGATTCTGGACTGGTACAAAAAAGATCGTGGCGTAACCGAAATAGCAGCTCCCGAAGATCCGGGTGTATTGTCGGTGACAGACATTTTCAATTACTATAAAAAATACGGCTACAACACCATCGTGATGGGAGCCAGCTTCCGGAATATCGGAGAAATTATTGAATTGGTGGGTTGCGATGCCCTTACCATTTCACCTTCGCTCCTGAAAGAACTGGAAAATACCGAAGGCAAACTGGATCTGAAACTGGATGCGAAAAAGGCAAAAGTTATGGAGATCAGTAAGGTAGAAATGGATGAAAAAACCTTCCGCTGGATGATGAACGAAGATGCTATGGCCACAGAGAAACTGGCCGAAGGAATTCGTAATTTTACCAAAGATCTGGTAAAACTGGAAAAACATCTGGCTTCTTTGCTTTGATATAGTATTGATTATTGAATAAAAAGGGAAATCTTACGACTTCCCTTTTTTTATACAAATCCCAAATTGCAAATTTAAACTTTATTAAATGAAATTGCGTTATAAAAATAGACTATCCCAATTGTAAAATTTGTCAATGAAAAAATACAGCTTATTATTAGTACTGATTTCGATTGCTGTTTTTTTTCAGGCGCAAGAAGTTGCTACAATAATTACTAAACTAAAAAATGAGTTGAAGAGTAACTCTGAAGAAACCAAAAGGGCTTCAATCTACTCTGATTTAACATGGTATTACTCTACTGTTTCTACTGATTCAGCATTGAATTATGGACAAATGGCTATTCAAGCATCCACAAAACTTGGTGATTCCACTCTTATAGCTCAAGTTTACAGCGACATTGCAGCAGTATATTTTAGAAAAGGAGATTTCTCAAATTCAAGAATCAATTATCTTAAAGCCTATAAAATAAGAAAGATAAGAAAGGATTTGAAAGGATTGGCAAAAATAAACAACAATTTGGCCAATATATATGAGAAGAATCAGCAATACAAACTTGCAATGGCTTCCTTTCTCGATGCTTTGAGTTTTTTTGAAAGTGTCAACGATGAAAAAACAAGTCATATAATTAAAGGGAATATTGGGCTCATCCTTTTAAAAATAAAAAACTATCAAAAAGCTTTCACATATATAAAAGATGTTGTTGAATACCAGGAAGAAAATAATTCTACCGACGAACTATGTGTCTCTTGTTTGAATTTAGGGAATGTTTATTTACAGATGAACGATACCGCTAATGCATTGAAAATGTATACTAAAAGCATTAAAGCCTGTACTTCTGTAGGGAATAAAAAGGGGATTTCAAGTGGTTATAATAATATAGCTTCTATAAAATCTGAACAAAAAGAGTCAAAAGACGCAATTGTTCTTTTTGGCAAATCAAAAAAAATAAGAGAAGAATTAAATTCCGATTTAGATAAAGCTAATTTTGATTTGAATCTTGCAAACGAATTCATGGAGTCCAACCGATATAATCAGGCAAAGGATTTATTGTTAGCTGTTGAGAAAGTTTTTAGTAAAACAAAGCGCAATGAAAAATTACAAAAGAACTATAAGTCATTAATTGAAACTTACGCCTATTTAAACAAACCGGATAGTGTACGTTATTATACCAATAAATTATTGCTGCTAAATGGGGAGCTACTTGAAAGTTTGGTTTTAAAACAAACAGCTGAATTAGAAACCAAATACCAAAGCTTTAAGAAAGAAAAACAATTGTTTGAGAAAGAAATAGAGGTCAAACAAAAGAATCAAATGCTAATCCGGATCTCTTTTCTCGCTTTTTTTATTGCCTTAATTGGTTTTTTAATATACCGACAACAAAGATTCAAACGCAAACAAGAATCACATGAATTTGAATTGAAAACCGCCATTGCCGAAATAGAAACACAAAACAAGTTACAAGATCAACGATTAAGTATTTCCCGCGATTTGCATGACAACATTGGATCACAACTAACCTTTATTATTTCCTCCGTTGAAAATATAAAATACGCTTTTAAATTAAAAAACAGCCTATTAGAATCTAAACTTGAGAATATTAGCTCCTTCGCTAAATCAACAATTGTAGAGCTACGTGATACAATTTGGGCAATGAATACCAATGAAATAAGCTTTGAAGATTTAAAACTAAGAATTCTCAATTTTATCGATAAAGCCAAAGATGCACGTTCTGATATTCAGTTTTCGTTTAATGTCAATGATGAGTCTAAAAACATGATATTTAACTCTATAAAAGGAATGAATATTTACAGAACCATTCAGGAAGCCATCAATAACAGTCTGAAGTATTCCAACGCCATTCAAATATCTATAGATGTTATTCAAAAGAACAGTTCGACTCAAATTATAATTAAGGATAATGGTATCGGTTTTGATGAATCAGCCATTGAAAAGGGAAATGGTCTTTCAAACATGAAAAAGCGCATGTCAGATAGCTGTTGTTCATTTGAATTGAATAGTTTAAATTCAGGAACAACCATTATTCTGACAATAACTGATTAATTCCATACAAATACGGCATTCATCGTATTTATTTGGTTTTGTTTATGTGCTAATTTTGTAATCAACAGATCATATTCAATTATTTGATGTTCTGAGTAAAAAAAATGTATTTATATACTGTTGAAAATGATAAAAATAGCCATAGTTGATGATAATACCTTTCTTGTAAATTCTACTAAAGAAAAGCTCTCATTCTTCAAAGATTTTGAGATAAAATTTACAACAAATAATGGGAAAGAAGCCATTGAAAAACTTCAATTGAAAAGCAATATTGATCTGATTTTGATGGACATAGAAATGCCCGAAATGGATGGCATAGAAGCAACTGCTATTATTAAAAGTAAATTTCCCCATATAAAAATCATCATGCTTACAGTATTTGAGAATGATGAAAATATTTTTAACGCCATAAAAGCAGGTGCTGATGGCTATTTACTCAAAGAAATTTCACCGGATGATATTTATAGAAGTATTGTTGAGACATACAATGGGGGTGCATCTATGACTCCTTCTATCGCACAGAAAACTCTACGTATGTTTCGGGAACCATTTGATATTGAAAATTTTAAAAAGGATGCTGATATCAGCCTAACTACTCGTGAATCAGAAGTATTATTGCAATTAAGTACCGGCATAAAATACGAACTAATTGCAAATAATTTGAATATATCGTCAGGAACTGTTCGTAAACACATCGAAAATATTTATACCAAACTACAGGTATGCAACAAGCTTGAAGCTATCCAAAAAGCTAAATCCAACAAGTTGATCTAAAAGCGTTAAGCTATCCAAAAGGCTAAATCCAACAAGCTGATTTAAAAATACGTATTTCTTCGTATTTTCTACATTTCATCAATGCTCTATTTTTGTAACGATTATAAATTAGTAATCTGTTATAAGTTCCTATTGACTTAAAAATAAGAATATCAAAAAATAAAGTTTAAACAATTTAATTGATGAAAGGTATGAAAAAAGTTTTATTTATTTCGATGTATATCGCGTTGAATCTGCATTCTAATTCACAGAATAGTGCTTTATCGCAATACTCCTCATATTCATTATGTAATAATACAGTTAAATCGTGGGGGATATAATGCACCAATGGCCAACTTTGTATTGGAAGTTATACACAAAAAGCAATACAACAAACAGTAAGTTAATTACAGGGATTAATAATGTAGTAGTGAGTTTGTATTTTCCAGAACAAGTTTGCATACAACACAATAACAAAAACAATATTTGTTTTATTCAAATTTTTAAACTCATAAATATATGAAAGCAATTTTAATTTTTATAGCAGCTTTAATTTCGTTAAATACTTATGCTCAATTGCCAATAAGCATATATGAAACCCCTACATCCGATAACCCGATGGATCATTTTGAACATGATGATAATTTTCTTTATGTTGTTCGTCAGAGTAGTGTAGATAAGATTGATGCAGTTAATAATACTGTTATAAAATTGTTCGATAAACCATGGGGCTCTAGTATTAACGCAAAGGCAAATGCAATATTCTCAAACGGGAAATCCATTATCGGTCAATACACATTGGATGGATATACCCAAAAATATAAATACTGGGCTTACAATGGAGCCTCTTTTGACACACTTTTTACAATAGTTGGAACACAAATAAGTAAGTGGGTTGTGGATGGTGATTTATGTTATTTCCTTGTAAACAACAAAATATATAAAAGTGACTTCACACAAGCTGGAACAACGGAAATTGCAAACTTCCCAGCAAGCACAATTTTAGTAGATATGGAAGTGTTTAACCATG
>JAQTOL010000015.1 GCA_028748945.1 Paludibacter sp. | reverse complement strand
ATTGTGGAAGGAACCGATCTGAATACCCGTTACCAATGGAAAAATTCAGTTGGACCGGTCGAAAACAGAAAACTGAACGAAAACCGCTGGGAATATACTTTTCCTGATCGCTTTTTCCCCGATTATTATCAATCGTATGGAATGGGATTCTTTGAACTTTTTCAACTTTCGGAAGATATTGGTGCCGAACCGCTTCCTGTTGTAAGTTGCGGTCTGGCCTGTCAGTTTCAAAATCACAGTGATAAAGCCAACGTACCGGTTTCCGAACTCGACCCTTATGTTCAGGATGCACTGGACTTAATTGAATTTGCCAATGGTGATGTAACGACCAAATGGGGAAAATTACGTGCCGATATGGGACATCCGGCTTCGTTTAACCTGAAAATGATGGCTGTAGGTAACGAGCAATGGGGAAGTTTGTATCCCGAGCGTCTCGAACCGTTTATGAAAGCCATTCGTGCCAAATATCCTAATTTTAAAATTATCGGAACTGCCGGTCCAAGTCCTGATGGAAAAGATTTTGATTATGGTTGGAGTGAAATGAAACGCATGAAAGCCGATCTGGTGGACGAACATTATTACAGAGATCCACAATGGTTTTTGTCAAATGCAAATCGCTACGATAAATACGACCGAAAAGGACCTAAAGTATTTGCCGGCGAATATGCCTGTCATCCTAAAAACCGTAAAAACAATTTCGAATCTGCACTCAGTGAAGCTGCCTTTATGACGGGATTTGAACGCAATGCCGATGTGGTTTATCAATGTACTTATGCACCGCTTTTTGCACATGTGCAGGGTTGGCAATGGAAACCCGATCTTATTTGGTTCGATAACCTTCGCAGTGTACGGTCGGTGAATTATTACGTACAGCAACTTTACGGAATGAATGTTGGAACGAATGTGTTGACTACTGTTGAAAATAAATTGCCACTCGAAGGTCAAGGCGGACTTTATGCTTCTTCGGCATTGGATAAAAATAAAAATGAAATTATCCTGAAAATAGCCAATACTTCCGACGCAGTTCAAAAAGTAACTTATAGTTTCAATGGATTAAAAGCCGCCGGGCGAACAGGAACTCAAACCGTATTGAAATCGGATAATCAGGATGCGGAAAATACGCTCGATAATCCGAATGCTGTCGTGCCTGTGACTAAAGATATTAATGTTTCAGGCAATACGTTGGAACTGGAACTTGCTCCGAGATCATTTAATTTGTATACAATTAAGTTGTAGTTTAATTTGTCAGTTATTTAAAAACGAGGCTGTCCATTTAAGGGCAGCCTCGTTTGTTTAAAGAATAAATGTATGAATATTAAGTATTTATTGGTCTAATTTATTTTCTTTCCCCATACCGAACAACCGTTTTTATCCATTCCGGTGAAAAGGATTGTCTCGGTTTCATTTTCCCAGTCATGACCAGCGAAAACGATCAGATTATGAATGGTTTCATCTTTCAACGTCAGTGTGAGTCCTTTCTTTGCATCATATTTCCATTTCCCGTCAGAACCTTTCATATACCCGTTTTTATTGAAATCAACTACTTTTGATGCATCAATCTCGGTTTTTCTCAACTTATTTTCACCCCAGAGTATTTGTCCGAATTCCAGTTTTCGATCGGATTTTGCATCCTGAATGCGAATGATTTCCCAGGTGCCTGTAAGATCTTTTTTGCTGATTTTTGTTTGTTTTGTCGCGGCATAACGTTCCGGCGAAACAACCGGCCAACCTGCTGTTGTCCATTTTACTTCACGAACATGTAAGTCCATTAATTGATTTTCTGGAGATAAACGTGACTGATGTGCCATGTAAAAATCACCTTTGCCATTTCCAAAAACCGAGCAATGTCCGGTCCCGGCCCAACCGGGATGATTTTTAAACTGATAAGGATGAGTCAGTATAGGATAATGGTTGATTGTGTCCCGCAAATCATTTCCGAAAAAATCCAGAAAAGGACCTTCAGGTTTATCAGAACGACCAACTCTCACATTGTAGGTTGTCATAAGCGGATCGTAGGACATGAAAAGATAATACTTTTTGAAAATTGGATTGTAAATGATTTCTGGCGCTTCAATATTATCTTTTCGTAGATTGGCACGACGTGCAGTACTGTGTCCCTGATCGTCTGGTATGTTGGTTAAACCTGTTTCCGGATTCAGTTCAACTGCATACAATCCGCCAAAATACGAACCGTAATGCATCCACATTTTACCGTTTTGAGCGTCACTTACTATGCTTGGATCGATGGCGTTCATTTTATCTTCCCGTTGGGTTTTTACCACTGCCCCTTTTTGTATCCAGGGACCAAGTGGAGAATCCGATTCGGCCAGACCGATATACGAAGTTTGCAACCCGAAAGCCGAAACGCAATAATAAAGCCGGAATTTATCTTTAAATTGTACGATGTAAGGTGCCCAAATGTTGCTTGCACCTTTATTATCGCTGTGCAAAAGTACCCAGTCTTTGGCCTCCACAGGAATTTCAGGAAATGCCCAACCTTCAAATTTCCATTGAACTAAATCGTTGGAAGTCCGGACCTGAATAAATCCAACAGCTACATTCTTGTCGGCATCTGTTCTCCTGCCTCCATGGAAAATTGCATCGGTAGAATACATATAATAAGTATCTCCAATCTTCAGACACGAAGGATCATGTACGTTATAAGTTCCCCAACTTTTATAATTTTCCAGCGCTGAAATATCGCGGTAATCGTCTTTCCATGGATTCGTTGATTTCTGCGGGTATTTAGCGGATTGACAGGCAAAACTCATCATCAAAAATAAACCCGTCAGGAATAAATGAGTATTATAAAAAATAGATTTCAACATGATAGAAGTTTTGAATGAATTGAAATTGAATGAAATTTATCGGAAATAGTGTCTATTTTCTGTCTGACAAAAATAATGGAAAAATGCACTAACAAAGCGGACAAAATTAATTTTAGGGTGGACAATTAACTCAAATAAAGATTTATTTTCAAGAGACTTATTGTAAAATGAATGATTGAACTGTTCAATTTTTTTTTTGACTCAACCTAAATTGTTTTTGGGCGTGTGATTTGTTATGATTAGTTGTCATTATAAGATTGGAAATAATTAAAAACGAGACTATCTTAAATAAAGAAAGTCTCGTTAAATATCATGAGTTAATGATTAATTACACTATTTGTCAATTAGCTATAAGCTTTCTCCAAAATCTTCTTTGAATTTCGCCAATAGTTTTGTCGGCCAGTCGCTTGTTGGTTCCAAACCTCCCATAAAGAAACGCAATACAGGTGGTTCATAAACAAAGCGTAAACCCCCGATCAGCAACCTGTTTTCATATAACCAGGTCAGACGATCTTCCACATATTTAATTTGTGATAGTGTGAACACACGACGAGGAACTGCAAGGCGTAACAATTCCATATCGGCATATGTTTCGTTACCGTATTCATCCCGTTGGTTGGAAATGGAACCGCGCTCCATACCGCGAACTCCTGAAATCAGAAATAAGGCAGCTGCTAATGCTCCTGCTGGATACTGGGTTTGAGGAATATGAGCACATACCTGCATGGCATCCACATGAACACCCAATACGCCGGCAGGTTTAATAACCGGAATGCCTTTTTTGTCTAATTCACCTACAAGGTATTTAATAAAAGTGGGGCTTTGCGAAATCATGGTTTCGTCAAGGGTTTCATAGAGTCCTACGGCCATGGCTTCAATTTCGCGAACCGATATACCTCCATAAGTCAGGAAACCTTCGTAAAGCGGAACCAGAGCTTCCAATTCACGCATGATAACAGGATTGTCGGTACACATACCACCTCCACGTGAAGAACTGAGTTTTCTTGCCGAGAAGTAAACCAGGTCAGCTAAACCCGTCATGGTTTTAATGATGGTTCCCATGTCGGAAGATTTAAATTCATCTTCGCGTTGCAAGACCAAATAGGCATTTTCGCCCAATAAGCTGGCATCAAGAACCAGTCGGATACCATATTTATCAGCCAGTCCACGTACATCACGTAAATTCTGGATGGAGAAAGGTTGTCCACCAATCAGGTTGGTCGAAGCTTCCATGCGGATAAATGGGATATTTTTCGGACCGTGATGGTTGATTACTTCTTCCAGTTTTTCAATATTCATATTTCCTTTAAAAGGATGATCCGAATTTACAACATAAGCTTCATCGTAAAGTAATTCCACAATTTGTCCGCCTTTGTCGGTTATATGAGCCATGGCGGTAGTGAAATGGTAGTTCATAGGAACCAGACTTCCTTTATGTACATAAGCAATGGAAATAATATTTTCAGCGGCACGTCCCTGATGGACCGGTAACAGGTATTTCTTTCCCAACACGTCATTAACCGCTTTTTCCAACCGGACGAAACTCTGTGAACCGGCATACGCATCATCGGCCTGCATCATTGCTGCAACCTGATTGTCACTCATAGCATTGGTTCCGGAGTCGGTGAGCATGTCCAGAAAAACGTCTTTGGTACTGAGCCGGAAAGTGTTGAATCCACCCTCGTAAAGGGCTTCCAGGCGACGTTCGATAGGAACAAGGTTGAGTTTTTGCACAACGCGTACTTTGTGTAACTCCAATGGGATATTCTCACCACTGTAAAATTTAATTTCCTGCATAATGTTAGATAGTAATTTTTTGAATGTATATATTTAAGAACGATATTTCCTTTCAAAAAAAAAGCGTGCTCCGGTTAATAGACACGCGGGTTGAATAAATATACCGATAATTTACAAATCAATACATTTATCCCTGCAAAGATAATAATTATTTTAGAATGTAGCTGAAATAGTAGCAAAATGATAGGCCGAATGTTAGATTTTTGCAGTTGCTTTAATACTTGTACCCAATGGTTGAAAATTTACATCGGATCAACATCCAGATTTACCCACAAAGATTTAAATTGCGGTTCGGCAATAAGCTGATTGGTGATTTGTCGTAAGATTTCTTTGGCACGTTCGGGCGAAGCTTCCACTTCAAATTTGAGAAGGATATGTTTGATATATAAATTTTGAATGCGCGATACAGCCGGAACATTTGGTCCGAGTACCCGGGCGGCAAACACGGCACGAAGATCGGAAGCCATGCGGTTGGCAGCCAGGTTCAGTACTTTCGGGTCACGATGGCGCAACACGATTTGAATCATACGAAAGTACGGCGGATACTTAAAGAGTTTGCGTTCGTCACATTGAGTGTCGTACATTGCTTTGTAGTCGTTTCGAATTACCTGACCGATAACCGGATGTTCGGGAGATGAAGTTTGGAGAATGACTGTACCCCGTTTATTTTTCCGGCCCGCCCGTCCACTGACTTGTGCCATCAACTGATAAGCGCGTTCATGCGCCCTGAAATCGGGGAAATTCAACATATTATCCGCATTCAGGATGCCAACCAGACTGACACGTTCAAAATCCAGTCCTTTTGAAACCATTTGAGTACCAATCAGAATATCGACTTTTTGTTGTTCAAAATCGGAAATAATTTTCTCGTACGATTTTTTGGAACGGGTTGTATCCAAATCCATACGTGAAACTCTGGCTTCAGGGAAAATCAGTTTTATTTCATCTTCAATTTTCTCCGTGCCAAAACCTTTAGTTATCAGACTACCTGCCGTACCGCAGGCCGGACAAATACTCGGAATCGGTTCGGTATAACCGCAATAATGGCAAGTCAGGGTATTGAAAACTTTATGAACCGTGAGGCTTACATCACAATTTTTGCAATGCGGCACGTAAGCGCAGGTTTTACACTCGATATAAGGAGCATATCCGCGACGGTTCTGGAAAAGAATAACCTGTTCGGAATTTTGTAAGGCTTTCCCGATTTTTTCAAGCAATAATGGAGTAAAATGGCTTTCCATTTCTTTTTTACGATAGGCTTCTTTTGAATCGACAACCAGAATCTCGGGCATCTCCATTTCCTCGTGACGCTGATTGAGTTCCACCAGTCCGAATTTTCCGGTGAGTGCATTGTAATAGGTTTCAACGGCAGGTGTGGCGGTCCCGAGTAAGGTTTTGGCACCGTGCATCGAGGCCAGTACGATGGCGGCATTGCGGGCATGATAGCGCGGGGCCGGATCGTATTGCTTGTAACTGGATTCATGTTCTTCGTCCACGATAATCAAACCCAGCTGGCGAAAGGGCAGGAAGATGGAGGATCGAACCCCGATAATTACGTCATAAGTTTTATCGTTCAACACACTGTTCCAAATTTCCACCCGCTCGGCATCCGAAAATTTGGAATGATAAACACCCAGCTTTTTTCCGAAAACCCGTTTCAACCGTGAAGTCAACTGGGTGGTCAGTGCTATTTCCGGAACCAGATATAAAACTTGTTTACCTTCGGCCAAAACTTTATTGATGAGTTGAATATACAATTCCGTTTTTCCGCTGGAAGTGACTCCATGAAGTAAAACCACCTGTTTTTCGAGGAATTGCTTTTCAATTTCAGTATAAGCTTCCCCTTGAGAATCATTGAGCGTGTATTGTTCCGATGTTTGGATTTCGGACACATCCAACCGGCCAATTTCTCTCACATAGATTTCCATGGCACCACGTTCTACCAATCCGTTAAGCACTGCAGGCGAAGCTCCGGTTCGTTCCAGTAACTCTTTTTTACTGACTTCGCGTTTTTTAGCAGGAGTGAGGCATTTGGATAAATCAATATACATCATCAGCACATCCAGTTGCTTTTTGGCCCGGCTTAAATCGTCAAACAATTTTCGGAGGTTTTCTTCTTTGATCGTTTCATCCGTCAGGCGGACAAATGAATCGGTTTTTGCCCGAAACTTTTCAGCCAGTTCTTCGCTGATTTCCACGGCTCCTTTTTCCAGCAATTGTTTCAGTGTGGGCAAAGAGTCGCGCATTTTGGCTATTTTATTCAATTCATTTACGCTGATGGCTTTACCATCGGAGAGAGCCATAAGAACCTTTTCTTCTTTTTCCGAAAGAACGGTTTCCGCTTCATAATCAGGATTAATGCGTACCTGCGTTTCACTTTCCAGTTTCAATCCTGCCGGAACAGCTGCCTGATAAACATCGCCCAGAAAAGCCTGGTAGTACGACGAGATCCATTCCCAAAACTTCATTTGCGGACGACGCAGAATCGGCTCATTATCGAGCAAACAAATAATATCTTTTGCCTCGTAAACGGTAGGCGTGATGGAATGCACCAGGAAAATTACCGCCGTGTACATTTTCTTTTTTCCGAAGGGCACCACCACACGCATACCCATACGTACCTGACCGGTCCATTCCTCGGGAACCGAATAGGTAAAAGTATTGGCCAGTGGCAAAGGAAGTATAACGTCGACGTATTTCATAACCCCTAACCCCCCTAAAGGGGAATAAATATTTTGTTTGGCAAAGGTAACAAAGAATTGAGAAAAGACAATTAATGAAATTAAATACACGAGAGATATTAAATACTGAAATACACATTTGAATTATTTTTTTCTAAAACTTTGAGTTTTATTTGTTATATAAAATATTATTGCTTACTTTGCAGTCCGTAAATTCCTTCCAAACTAACCATTTATATATAATATGTTATGCCACAGGTAGATAAACTGCTGCTTGACGTGTATTCAGAAAATATCGAAGAATATGCTAAGAATTCCACTGATATTGAATTTTTCAATAGTGGAGATGACCATGCTCAAATTGTTTTGACAAACATCGCAAAGTACTCAAAAAAATATATTCATATTTATAGTGGAAATCTTTGCACCGATGTATCAAACAATGAAGAATATCTAAAATATCTCAGATTATTTTTAATTCAAGGCGGAAATATTCAGGTTTTATTATGTGAATTTGAAAATGGTGATAACCCATTAAATAAAGATATTTACAAGTTATTTAGTCAGTTTAAGAGCAATGTTACTGTGAAAGAGACTAAGACTATTTTACAAGATTCAAATAAAAACACTGTTCATTTCACTGTTGCAGATGATAAATCTTATAGATTAGAAACTGATACAATAAAGAAAAAAGCTAGATGTAATTTTAATTCACCGGAAACTACAAAACTTTTAAATAAGCTATTTGAGAAAATTTTCAATAACTCTGCTTCATTAAAATTAGAACTTAACAATGATACTCTATGGAATTAGAGCCTTTTAATGAAGTCATCGTAATTGCAATCGGAATTAATTTTGCATATATATTAATAAGCAAAGCAACAAATACGAATTTTTACGAGCTTTTAGAACTTAGTTTGAAGAGTTCATTAGATAGAATTGTAAAAAAAAGTCTTAAGGCTTTAATTCCGTGTAAGTTATTTGAAGAAAAGTTGAATTTCATTGAAGATAAAACTTTTGCAGATAAAATAAGTAAAGCTTTGCTAAACATTCAATTGGATATATCCAATTTAGTGTCATTAAAGAAAGAGAAAGGACAGAAACTTATCTCATTGAATTATCATTCTCATATTTCAATGTTTTTAGGTCTATATGGAATTTTAGTATTATTCGTTGCACCTTTAAAATTAGATTATTTAAATAACTCACTGTTTGTACTTAATGTGTTTAGTTCAATACTATTTATACTTATTTTTTTTAACGAATATCTGCTTCACGCTTGGGGATTTAAACATACAATCATTGGAATAACAATAGTATTTATTGCATTTATTTTATCCCAATTTTCTCCTTATAGATTAATAATCATACCGACTAGTTTATATAAAGAAAACTTTTATTTTACCATAATCTTGCCTTATTTAGGTCTTGTTGCATATTTTCTTAAAGCAATTCTCGGGACTGAATATATTGTTGCACGATTTAGTTATAAAATAAAGAAATACAACATTCAAAGCAAAATTGATGCTTTTAACTTTTTAATTGAAGATGCTTCTCATACATTACCTACAGTAGATCAGCTAGATATAAAGCCGCATACAAAAAAATAAAATATAAATATATCAAATGTTATCTTTATATTTTCTAAAAATGTATCATAACCGAGAGTTGAAAACTCTCGGTTATTTTTTTATCATGGCTATGCGCTTATAAGATTTTTTTATGATTTATTTGTGGCACTTTTCTCTCTTTCACTCATTTTGCAATTTTTTATAGAAAACTCACCTATGAAAGTATATCTCTCAGTATTTGGGATTGATGCTTGAAAATATTGATAACAAGTATAAATTGAATGGTTTATATAATTATTTTAACGCAACAATAATTAAAAACAGAATAAAAATGATGACAAAAAATAAATCTCCAAAAGTAAAAATGATAAGATACTTTTTACTTTTACCGTCAATCGCTTTTTAGCATTGTCGTTTACAAATTAACTTCTGAAATACCCAAGATTTTTCCGATAAAAACCGGAGAGTATTCGCGAATTTCGGCTAAATATGGTGTGAAAATGAAACCCTTTAAAGATAAAACTGTTACTCACACGGGAGTTGATATTGTTGCTGAAAAAGGAATTTCAGTTTTGGCAACTACCAGTGGTAAAGCGCTTTAAGTTGAAACTGAAAAAGGTTGGGGTAAATTAATTGTGATTGATCATGGTGATGGAATTAAATCCTGGTACGCACATCTTGATGGTTTCAATATTAAGGAGGGTGAGTCAGTCATAATGGGACAAACGATCGGTTTTGTAGGAAATACAAGACGATCTACAGGGCCGCATTTACACTTTGAAATTCATGTACATGATAAAACAGTTGATCCATTAATTTACGTGAAATAATCTTTTAGACAAAATATTCAATTAAGGTCTCCGGCAATAGTTTTTAAGTATCTATGCCGGGGATTTTATTTAATATGTTTATCCTATTTTGCCATTTATTTGTGCTAGTATAATTTGAGTTATTTTTTTATTTTTTTTAAAGCTTAAATAATCAATACTTCCAAAAAATCCTAACTATTTATTTTACACTAACAATAAAATTTTGTTAATCGAAAAATATTGTTTTTCTTTGCATTAGAATTCTCATTAAATACTTAACCAATATATTTTACAGTTATGAAACAGTTTCTTAAATTTACTCTTGCCACCATCGTTGGAATTATTATTGCCTCGCTATTGGGCATTTTGATCATGTTTGGGATAATTGGAGCTATTGCCGGTTCAAGCGAAACGACTACTGTTCTGAAACCAAATTCAGTGTACGAAATTGATTTGGAAGGAACCCTGGTCGACCGTTCCCAGGATGATCCTTTTTCATCGGCATTTGCCGAAGCAATGGGGCAGACGGCACAAAAAACAATTGGGCTCGATGATGTGCTGGCTAATATTGAAAAAGCAAAGAATGATGACAATATAGTAGGAATTTATCTTAAAGGGGGTTCGCTGAACGGGGGTTTTGCTTCGATAAAAGAAATCCGTAATGCGTTGATTGATTTTAAAAAATCGGGTAAATTTGTCGTTTCTTATGCCGATAACTACTCACAGAAAATGTACTATCTGGTTTCAGTTGCCAATAAAATTCTGATAAATCCGCAGGGAATGTTAGAGCTGAAGGGACTTTCGGCAGAATCCATGTTCCTGAAGAACACGCTGGATAAACTGGGAGTTGAAATGCAAATTGTGAAAGTCGGTACCTACAAATCGGCTGTGGAGCCACTGGTTAATACCAAAATGAGTGATGCCAACCGCGAACAGGTAACTGTTTATCTGAATTCAATCTGGAAAACCTTATTGACCGAAGTATCAGCTTCCCGGAAAATTTCGGTTGAGAAATTAAATGAATACGCGGATGAAATGATGATGTTTCAACCCACGGCTAAAGCAAAGGAATATGCTTTAGTAGATTCATTGGTCTATCTCGATCAGGTGGACAGTATTTTGAAATCGAGTGCAAAGCTGGTTGACAAAGATCAGGAATTGAAGTTTGTCAAAAATTCAGCTATGACCAAATTGCCGGATACCGGCAAATTTGATAAAAATAAAGTGGCGGTAATTTATGCTATCGGTGAAATAACCGATGAAGAAGGAGATGGTATTGTGGCAAAAGATCTGATTAAGACAATCAACGATGTAGCCAAAGATTCGGCAATCAAAGCGGTTGTTTTCCGTATCAGTTCGCCGGGAGGAAGTGCTTACGCTTCCGAGCAGATCTGGCATGCATTATCCATGCTTAAAGCCAAAAAACCTTTGATCGTTTCTATGGGCGATTATGCTGCTTCGGGTGGATATTACATCGCCTGTATGGCCGACAAAATTGTGACACAACCTAATACGATCACCGGTTCGATTGGTATTTTCGGTGTCATCCCCAATATCAAGGGGTTGAATGAAAAATTAGGATTAACCTACGATGGTGTTAAAACGAACAAACTGAGCGACGCGATATCTATTAATCGTCAGTTTACACCCGAAGAGCGCAGTTTGATGCAAAACTATATAAACCGTGGATACGAACTGTTTGTGAAACGCTGTGCCGATGGTCGTAAGATGACTACGGACCAGATTAAAGCGGTAGCAGAAGGTCGTGTCTGGACGGGCGAAGATGCTTTGAAAATCGGCTTGGTGGATAAAATCGGAGGTTTGACTGATGCTATTAAGCTGGCGGTTGATAAAGCTAAACTAAAAACGTACAATGTAAGTGAATATCCTGAAAAAGAAAGTTTTGAAACTAAATTGATGAAAAGTTTTAGTCAGGATATTGAAACCCGGTTTATGAAAGCGCAGCTAGGTGAACAATATAACATTTACATGCAAATTAAAAATCTGAGCAAAATGAATGGCATTCAGGCTCGTCTGCCTTATGATTTAAATATCAGATAACAGAATCAAGAATCAAGATACAAGATTCAAGATCCAGGAAACAAGACTTAAGATTTTTAAGTTCTTGGTTAATTTTACAGACTGAAGAAGATTGATATTTACTTCATTATTCTGATAGATTTCAGGAGAGACAAAGTTTGACGCTTTGTCTCTCTTGTTTTTTAGCAGGAAAACAGCTATCTTTGCAGTCGATTTTTGCGGACGAACTGCAAAAACGTGTGCTTGAATACCACGTAAAAAACAAGAATAATGAAAAGACAAGTTTCCGTCGCCTTTATGGTGTTTGGGCTGCTGTTTACGGTATGCCTTATTATCTCCAACATTGTTGAGCAAAAGTTGATTTCCATTGGAGGAATTGAAGCCACAGCCGGCTTGCTCATTTTCCCTGTATCGTATATAATAAATGATGTGATAGCCGAAGTCTGGGGCTACCGCAAGGCACGTTTAATCATTTGGAACGGTTTCCTTATGAATTTTCTGGCTGTCATTATTTTCCGCCTGAGTATATGGGCGCCGGGATCGGTCAATTTCCATCATCAGGCTGCATTTGAACTCGTTTTGGGTAATACCGAACGAATTGTAGGCGCCAGCTTCGCCGCCTTCCTTCTTGGGTCGTTTCTGAATGCTTTTGTGATGAGTAAAATGAAAGTGTTGCAACATGGTCGCGGGTTTTCTATCCGTGCTGTTGTTTCGACGATTGTGGGTGAAGGTGCCGATTCACTGGTTTTCTTTACCTTGGCATTTTCGGGTATTATTCCAACCGCTGCTTTGATAACACTTATTTTCACCCAAACTGCCATGAAAACCGGATACGAAGTTATAGCATTACCACTTACCAATTATGTGGTTAAATGGGTGAAAAAGCACGAAGATACTGATGTATACGATAAGTACATCTCGTATAATCCACTAAAAATTAATGATATTTAGTCGTTTAAGGCGATATTCAACTAAACTTTGACTTATTTTTTATGCTGAAATTGCATTTTTGCAAGCTGCTTGTCAGTAGATGCAAACGAGAGAGAACGTGGGATTGAATAATAAATAGGAATATAAAAAAACGTCGGGAAAGTATTTCCGGCGTTTTTTCTTTCTCAATAATTTTTCCTGATAACGAGCCTGAATTTGAAATTCAGTAAGGCATTACAATCGTAATCTAATTGAAAATATAACGTAAAATGACCATGACAACAATCATAAGTGTAACGGAAATCTTATATGTTTTTTGGAACAATGGATGGTTGAAAAATGCTGACATAATACTTGTTGATTTGAGTAGTGAATAGATGTATTTTTTTATCGGATAATTTCTTGGAATAATTACTTTACAAAGTTACGATATTTATTTATATGTCAGATATACAGGTAAATGTGGTATTTGTTTCTCATTGAAGTAGTAAAAATTACAAAACTAAAGATGTTTATAATATTCAGATTGCGTAATTGTTCAGAATATTTATACACATTTTTATGTAAAACGACTTTTTTCGCAAAGTATTTACCTGATTTAAGCTCAAAACCCGAGTAGTTGAAACATTGTCTGTAGCAAATAATTTAGTTTAATTTAAATTGAATGATGGTTCCTGGGAAGTATCTTGAATAATTGAATCATTTTTGTTGGTTTTAAATGAGAACTGATAATCCTATTATCATTCTGTTTACACATTTATTGATTAAATAACCCTGATTATTATTGAACTTTAAATTTTATAATTAGATTTTGAATAGAAACTCTGGAATTGTTCTAGTTGAAAATGTATGGTTTGGTTGATTGATTGTAAAAATTACACTTGATGTCAGAAAAAACACGAAATAGATTAAATCTCTGAAGTGTAATAGTATATACAAGAAATGAGAAATGGTTTGGAAAATTTCTTTTCTGAAGAAATGAAGTAACACACTCAAAAAATTTTATTGAAATCTCGAGATATACTTAGTCATATCCTATTCTATTGCTGGTAAAAGAGAGTAAGTAGCATGTTGTGGAACAAGGTTACCAGCTCAATTCTCAACTCATAGACATAATTAGTCGAATAAAAATTGCGTATTGAATGTTGAAATAAAAAGGCTCTATAACTGTTTATATCAGTTGCCTAGTTACAGCTATAGAGCCCAAATATGATTATTTATTTTAATACAATTTTACGGGTGTATTGATCATTCCCACAGATAACTGTAGCCAAATACGCCCCAGATCCAATTTTGTTTTGCTTTGTATTCAACGTGAAAGTATTTGTTCCTGTCATAGCATCTATAATGTTCAGGTAAATGCATTTTCCGGCATAATCAATCAATTTGATTTCAGCTTTGACTGAAGCTTCAGCTTTGAAAGAAATAGTTACTTTATCCGTTGCAGGGTTAGGATATACGGTACAACGAGTAGGGTCACTATTTGGGTTATGAATTCCTGTAGGTGTTTTGAATTGAATTACAACCTGATTTCCAACGTACTGAGCCGTTGTGTCACAAACAAGGGGAGCGTTTAATCCAACTCCATAATTTTCATCTACCCATACAATTTTGAAATTTCGGTTTACAAGCATGTCTTTGTAACTACCCGTTCTGACTCCGATTGTCAGTTCTTTAGAATCTTCATTGTACGAGAATGGGATGACAGAATAACTGCCTTTTTCATAATTGTATGTGTCTCCTTCGTCTTCATAAAGGTTAAAACTTCCGTTAGCGCCTTTGTAAACGCGAATTTCAGTTGGATCAATCGATTGAGTAGCATACATGATATCCGGTCCCATTGGAATAATAGATCCGGCCTTCACAAAAACAGGTATATTCGTAATTGGCGCATCAGTATTAATTGTCTGGTTTCCGGTATATTGTTTTCCTGTCCAGAAATCGTACCAATTGCCTGCGGGTAAATAAACATTTCTTTTGGTTACTCCGGCCGAAGTCACCGGATTAATCATCATTGACTGTCCAAACATAAACTGATTATCAATTGCTTTCACATTCACATCTGTCCGGTAATCCATCACAAGGTGACGCATCATGGTATAGCTTTCGTTGGTTACTTTCCATGCTGTGGAGTAAATGTACGGCATTAAACGATAACGCAATTTATCGGTTGAAGCCAGAATGTCTTTCGTTACTGGAGTAAAAGTGGTAGAAACCAACGCCTTTTCACCTTGACCATGGATTCTGAAAATAGGACAGAACGCTCCATACTGAAACCAACGAATCATCAATTCGTTATTAGCAACCGTTGACCAATCAGTATAAATATATCCACCTATATCGGTTGTCCAGTAAGGTATTCCACTTAAACAGAAATTAAGTCCGGCTGATAATTGTTTTTGAAAGTCAGTCCAGGTACTGGTAATATCGCCCGACCATGCGGCAGTAGCATATCTTTGTTGACCGGAAAAAGCGGATCTGCTCAATGTGAATATTCTCTTGTTTGTAATATCTTGTCTCCAACCATTATAAACTCCTGCTGTATGCTGAATAGGATAAGTATTATAATATGTTACGCCCGAACCTTTGGCTGTCATAAAATTCTTTCTGTCAAATCCATCCGGCCAGCCTTGAGGTTCATCATTATCAGCCCACCAGGCATCCCAGCCATATTTGCTGAATAGCTGGCTATTTACCTGATTCCAATAGATTTTCTTAGCTGCATCGTTATGTGGATCGTAAAAATGGTGTGCTCCGTTACTTGGATACAAAGCTCCGATTGCATTAAATTGTTGATAATTGGCTGTACTGCTGTGGAAAACAGGCCAGATAGAAATCATAGTATGTAAATTCATTGCATGAAGAGAATCAACTAATGCTTTTGGATTTGGATATTTGGTAGCATCCATAGTATTTGAACCCCATAAATCGGGAGTCCAGTAATCCCAGTCCTGTACAATACAGTCTAACGGAAGTTTAGCAGCCCGATATTTATTTGCAATTGTCAAAATTTCAGCGGAAGTTGAATATTTATCTTTCGACTGGAACAAACCGTAAGCCCATTTGGGAAACATCGGTGCAGCACCACTAGCTGTACGGTATTGAGAGATTACATCATCAATCTCTGGCCCGTACATAAAATAGTAATCTACCATTTTGCCGCTTTCCGAGCTAAACTGATATTTTGTGTTAGAAGCTACATTTCCCTTGAAATTAGTTAATGAATAATTGTCCCACAAAAGTCCGTATCCACTTGTTGTGACCATAAACGGCAAGGCAATTTCGGTGTTCTGTTGATCAAGAACAAGTGTCCTGGATTTATAATTCATCACACTTTGTTGGTGTTGACCCAGACCGAAAAGTCCTTCTGTTACCGGAGAATTGAATGTGGCACTACAAGTGTTTGTATTGGTTGTCAATACTGTGGCCGGAGTAATAGACTTTTCAGATTCAGATAAAATCAGGTTGCCCGATTTATCAAAATAACTTACTATTGAGCCAGCTTTAGTCACTTTTACTGTAAGGCTCTGCGTATTGATTATGACATTATCAGTATCCTCAGTCACTGTAAAATCTGATTTTCCCCAAACTCTATTTACAATAATCGTGTCTTTTTTAGGCAAAGTTGAGTTTAAGGAATAACTGACCTGGATTATTTTATCATTGCATACATTGAGTCTTAAGATACCCTTTGTCAACATAAAGTTAACTCCCATTGAATCGGCCATGTAAGACGAAATGGAAAATGGAGAAGAAGTCAAAACCGTATAATTTATCATGTAGGTTTTAGTTACAGTTCCATCAATTGATTTCACTAAAATGGTAGAAGTTCCGATTCCACTAGAGACATCAACGGCATCCGCTCCGGTAATTGTTTCACCATCTGCCGAAGCTACAACTGTTGGTGTCACCGTTTTAGTCCCTAACGGCAAGAAGGCTGTGTAATTCGTAGTATTTGAATTAAAGATAGAATCCAGTATCCCAACACTTAAGGTTATATTATCCAATGTAGCTACATTGGAAACTTCGGTTAGTGTAAAGTTGTCGAATTTAAAAAAACCTATATCATTTTTGGCAGATACAGAGGTGAAAGTGTATCCCTTTGTCGTTGCCGAACCATTCACACGGAATCCTAACTTGAGGGTTCCATCTGTTACCGGAGTCACTACAGATAATTTTTTGAAAGGACCATTTTCTGCATTTGATTCATCGTAATCTCCAAATGAGTAAGTTTCACCAGATGAGGTTAAGATCGCAAGATTGGCAGTTGAATAATTTGTGTTAGAGCTTTTCCCGTAAAGCTTTGAAACGGAATTTGCAAACAAACGCTGATTAGTTGTAC